>JBCCHV010000033.1 GCA_039028635.1 Acidobacteriota bacterium | reverse complement strand
TGGTTGGCGCCCGCCCAAAGGGGGCCCGCCCCCCGGCAAATGCGGGTTGGCTCCCCACTTTCTCGTGGGGGCGCGCGACTCCACCACGCCGGAGGGGCGGCGCAAGGACGCGCCTATCCTCTTGATGACAAAGGCCTGAGCATGGCGATCCAGGGCTACCGATTCGGAGAGTTCGAGGTCGATCTCGACCAGGCCCGCCTACTCCGTGACGGCAAGCCGGTCATTCTCGAGCCGAAGGCCTTCGACGTTCTCAGGTACTTTCTCGAGAACCGCTCGAGGCTGGTCAGCAAGGAAGAGATTCTCGACGCCGTCTGGCCCGAAACGGCCATCACCCTCAACGCCATGAGCCGCGCCGTGGCACGCCTCCGCAAGGCCCTCGGAGACAGTGCCCGCGAGCCTCGGTTCATCGAGACTTCCTATACCCGCGGCTACCGCTGGATCGCCCCGACGACGGAGATCACCGCCGTCCCTTCCAGCCCCCCGACATCCACCGGGGAAACCCCGGGGCCAAACTCTCGCCGAGCCCTGGCGCTGCAAGCCGGTGCCGCGGCCCTCATCGTCTTCGCCCTCGCCTGGCTTGGCGTGGCCCTCTGGGGGCCGCGCGCTGTCGAGTCCGATGCCGACCAGCAACGCCTGGCGGTCTTGCCCATCAAGTCGATTGGAGACGATCCTCGGGACGAGCACTTCGCCGATGGCTTGACCGAGCAATTGGTCGCGGTCCTCGCCCGCCTGAGCGAAGTCGAAGTCCTGTCGAGTACCTCGTCGATGGCCTTCAAGGGCGATGATGCGCGCGCCCGTGAGATCGCCCGCGAGCTCAACGCCAATGCCCTCCTCGAGGGCAGCGTCCATCGCGAAGGCGATCAGCGGCGCATCCTGATCCGGCTGGTCGATGGCGAGCGCGAGGTTCCGCTCTGGACTCGCAGTTTCGATGGCCCGGCGTCGGACGTTCTCGACTTTCAGCACCGCATCGCCGAGCAGATCGCCGACGCCTTGAAGATCTCCTTGTCGCCTCATCTCTTTGGCCTTCTGGAGCAGTCCGAAACCTCTCGACCAGAAGCCTTGAACCTCTTCCTCCGAGGCCTCGGCCACTACCGAAGCCGAACTCGCTTGGGGAACGAGAATGCGCTCAGACTGTTCGGCGAGGCCCTGAAGATCGATCCTGACTTCGCTCTCGCCGAAGCTGGCCTCGCCAACAGCTACGCCATGCGCGGCATTCGCTGGAGCGGTGGGGATCGAGATATCGACGCCGCCGAAGACGCGGCGCAGCGAGCTCTCACCATCTCACCGGACCTCGCCATGGCCCACAAAGCGATGGGAATCGTCCACTCCTCGCGAGGCGAGCTCGGGAAGTCCCTCGCGGCCAATCGCCGAGCCCTCGAGCTGGCCCCCTTCTTCGACGAGGCGCGCTACAACGCCGCTTCCGTCTCCCACCTCCTCGGCGAGTGGGACGAAGCGGTCCGCCTGCTCTCTGCTGTTTCCGGTGAGCCCGCCATGTCCGGCGCGCTGGCGACCTATCTCCTCGAGTTGGACTTCCCAGAGCTCGCCCAGGGCTACATCGAAGAGGTCGAGAAGGCTGAGCCGGTCTCCGGATATCTCGACATGTATCTGGCGCGCCGGGAGGCGCTTGCGGGTCAGTACCCCGAAGCCGAAGCACGGATGGCGCCCCTCCGCCATGCGTTCCCGAGCTGGCCCAGGGTTTGGCGATCGTCGGGAGAGGTCGCCTTCTTGACCGGCCATGACTCACAGGCCTTCGAGTTCTTCACCCATGCCAAGGACCTTTTGGGCTCCGAGGACTATCCCGAAGTCGATCTTCCCATGGCGCTGATTCTGCGTCGCCAAGGAGACATCGATCGCTCCGCGGAGATGCTCGAACAGCTCGCCCTCTGGGCTCGAGGGAAGATCGCCGAAGAGCAAGAGAGCTGGGAGGGAGCCTGGACCCTCGCGGCCGTCGAGGCCACCCGCGGCAACCATTCCCAAGCCCTCGAGTGGCTCGAGAAGGCCTACGAGAAAGGCCGCCGAGACTATCGTTCCGAGCTCAGCAACCCTGCCTTCGAAGCGCTTCGAGACGACCCCCGCTTCCAGCAGATCATCGCGCGCATGCGCGCCGACGTCGCCGCCATGCGACTGCGGGTGGAAGAGTCGATCGCGCGCGGCGACATCCGCATCGACAGCTAGCGGTTGTTTCAGGGGGGCTAAAGGCGCACCCCTCGGCCGCACGCACATGTCGTGCGGTGCGGCCGGCCAGGCCTCACCCCCGTCCAGGGCGGCCCCGTCCAGGGCGGCCCCGTCCAGGGCGGCCCCGTCCTCGGCGCCGAAGGCGCCGCCTCGCCCCTTGGGCTCGGGGTCCCGCGGACCCGGAGTTTGGATCCGAGGCTTCCTCAGCAGTCTGCTATCAGGCTGCCCTTCCTACCTCGGCAAGGGCGCATTGCCAGCTGTCCCCTCACGCCACTCCATGCTCCCAACGGGCCTCGGGGAGACCGTCAGAATTCCGCGGAAGAGAGTCCCGAGACCGTCACGACACCCCGAGAGGAGGGCCCCTAACCTGCTCCTCACCAGCACCGCGCGCTCGAATCGCCCCTGCGGACGCGGTTGCTGAGAACCCTTTTCCAAGGACACCACGAGGAGATGAGATGAAGCTCGACGCCTCCATCGATAGATGCCCCACCCGCGGCGCCGCCGGACGGTTCCCCTCCCTCCCCTCGAGGAGCAGCTCCTGCACCTCGCAGCCCAATCGCTCTCCCGACGACCGGGTACCAGCCCACACCCAGCCGTGGCGCTGGATCTCGGCCCGCGCCACGACGCTTGTTCTTCTCGGATGGCTGCTGCCTGCTTGCGGCGGCGCCGTCCCCGGACTGCCGGCGCCGGCTCTCGAAGAGTCTCCCCCGCTGGTCTGCACCTCGAATCAGGACCTGGTCATCATCGGCCGCTTCATCCAGGCCCAGGGAGACGGAGTTCGAACCCAGGGAAACTGCAACCTGAAGATCGTCGACAGCCACATCGTCTCCGATGAGATCGCGATCCACGTGTCCTCGAACAGCGATGTGGAGATCGTGCGGAGCTTCGTTCAAGGGCGACGAGCCAGTCTTTCGGTGCGAGGCAACGCCGATGTCCGGCTGACTTCCAGCACCCTCCGCGGTCCCCTTCAGCAGGAGGGCCTGGGAGAGATCATCGACGTCGAAGGCAACCGCTTCGAGTCCCTGCCGCGATTGTCGAGCGGCCCCCTCGAGGAGCGTGAGCCGCTGCGCTGTCAAGCCGGCGAGCGGCTGACCTGGGCTGGCCTCTCGATTGCCGCCGACGGCGTTGGCGTGACCGTCGAGGAAGGTTGTGAGCTCCTCCTCACGGACAGCATCGTCAGCGCTGGAGAGGCCGCCATCGAAGTCCGTCCAGGAGGCTCGCTGAGACTTCGAAACTCCCTCGTCGAGTCGCCCGTCGAGGCCCTCCGAGTGGCTTCCTCCGGCGTCGTCCACATCGCCGGCTCGAGCCTCGAGGGAGATCTCACCGGTCCCGGAACCCTGATCGATGGCGGCGGCAACGCCTTTGGCAGCGCCCACCGACCGAGCACCGGTCGCGTCGACCACGCGTCCTCCGATCGAGCTCCGCGCCAAGGGTCGATCCGCATCGGACGTCGCGGCATCGAGATTCGAGGGGACGCTCACGGCGATCGGGGACGAATCGAGATCGGTGCGGCAGGGATCGACATCCGGGGATCGACCACCGGCACCGAGTACTCGGTCGACTCGTGCACCGACCTGTGCCGCCTGTGGCCCGCCCTCACCACTCGGCAGGCGGTCTGCGTCGCAGAGGTCGTCGACCGCCTGGGATATCCCGTCGGCGAGACCTCAGCCTGCATCGACGTCCAAACCCAACGCGGCTGTCTCGCCTGCAGTGCCACCCTCGATCTCGCCGACGAAGGCTGCGTAACCGCCGCCGAACGCTGCCTCCGCTGAACGGTCGAAGGACCGAAGAACCAGCCCGACACCTGCCGGTCAGCAGAAACCTGGGCCGGCCGGCAGGAACCTGGGCCGGCCGGCAGCGTCAGCACCGCCCGACCGCGAGAGCACTCCCGAGGGCCGAGATCACAACAGCGCGGCGGATCGTCCGAACTCGGTCACGACTCCCACCGCCACCACCAACTAGCTTGGCCGGGCGGGGCTCGCCGCGAGAGCACTGTCGCTCCCGGTGCAGCCTCTCGGGAGAGACCATGGCACATTTCGTCAACTTGAGAATCGCTCAGCTCGGGTGCCGACAAATCCTCTGGATCATCGCCCTCTTGATTCCAGCGATCGCCTTAGCCGCAGAACCGCAGTCCGTCGGCGGCGATCCGGCCGACCTCAGCTCGCCAACGCCGGGAGAGATCGCGGCACCGGCTCAGGGCCCCGTCGGGCAGCACGAATGCACCGTCGACCTCGACTGTGACGACGGCGTCTTCTGCAACGGCAGAGAGACCTGCTCGGACAGCGCCTGCCAACCGGGTGCACCACCCTGCCCGGGCAACGCCTGTGACGAGACCGCCCGGGAGTGCGTGACGGACTCCGTCCCCAGGCTGGAAGCCGGTGTGGTCGAGGCTTCCGCCACCGCCACCAGAGTGCTCCTCGGCAATCTCTACAAGAAGCCCGTCATCGTGGCCTCGGTTCAGGCGAGCCCGTCCTCTCCGCCGGCGGTCGTGCGCATCGGGAGTGTCACCGGGACAGGGTTCACGGTGCGCCTGCAAAGCCCGTCGAAGAACCCACCGGACCCAGCACGGGTGAACTATCTGGTTGTCGAAGAGGGCGCCTGGAGCCTCGACGGGATCGTCTTCGAAGCGCGACGCCTGCCAGCCCACCAGACGTTCTCTCAAGGATCCATGGGCGCCGAGCCGGCGAGCTTTCTCCAGACCTACAGGCGGCCGATCGTGCTGGGACAGGTGATGTCCGAGAACGACCCGCGGTGGTCGGTGTTTTTCGCCCACGGCAAGAGTCAGGCCCAGGAGCCCCAGTGGAATGCCCTCGCCCTCGGCAAGACCGTTGCGGAAGACCCATCCCAACAGCGCGAATCGGAAGTCCTCGGAGTCATCGTCTTCGAGTCGGGGCCGGGTCGGATCGGCGGCGTCGAGTTCGAAGCGGGCGTCACCGGAGACACCATCACCGGTCAACCGACAGCCGCCAGCGCAGGCCGGTTCGGACGCCCCTTTGCAACCACGCCGGAGATCGTGCTCGTCAATCTGGCCGGCATCGACACCTCTGAGGTCGGCTGGGCGCAAGTGCATCAGGGCGGGGTGACGCCGGCGGGATTCGAAGGCTTCGTCGAAGAGGATCAGCTCCAAGATCCGGAGCGGATCCATCCCAGCGAGAGCTTCTCCTATGTCGCTTTCGAGCGCGCCTTTCAACATTCCGGAAGCTCTTCGACGGGCTCGGGACTGATCGACGATCTCGACAGCGAGTACTTCGCCTGCCAGCTCGACGGTTCTGACATCGCCTGTGGGACGAGCGATTACCTTTCCTGTCTGGCGGCGGATGTCCGACAGTGTGAAATCGAGTCCCAAGCCTGCACCGCCTTGTTGATGCAAGGCCTGGGTACCTTCACAGCCTGCCACCGCTGCGTTGCCGCGATGGCTTGGCCTCCCCACCCACTACGATTCGGCGCTTGCCTTTACATCTGTTCTGATCATCTGACGGGAATGTCTCAATACTCCGATTGTCAGAGCGAAGCCTCCCGGAACCTGCGACTCGCCAACGACACCTGCGAGTGCGACAACTGCGGAATCCCGGGCAACGAGTGTCCCAACCGCTACGGTCTTGAGATCTCCGCCAGCGGACTGCGCTGCGGTGAGGTCGCCAGCGTTGCCGTCGAATGTGGCGACGACTCGGTCCCAGGCGAGTTTCCCCTCTGGTCCTTCGACTCGACCTACCTGGCACCTCAGTACTGCAAGTCGAGCGAGCGGTGGTCGGCACGCATCGGCGCCGTCAAAAATGCGACCACGGGCGAGATCCTGCGCTCTTGTCAACCAAGCCAACGCTCGGGACTGCCCCTGACCAGCGGCAACGTTGCGGTCGAGTTCGACTGCGAGTGCTCCGGTGACGAGTGCGACAGCGGCCCGACGGTGGCTCCCATGCTCGAAGTCGATCGCATGCCGGAAAGCTCGTGGTTCAAGCTCAGGACGACCGTCATCGACGGGTGCTCGAACGAGCAGCGCGCCGAGGGGGAGATCACCATCTCCTGGGACGACCCCGGCATCGGAACCGGAAGGCTGTTCCCGGTCTCCCTGCCAGAGAACCTCGTCGCCAGGCCCGGCGATCGTCTGGAGCACACCATCGTCGCAGAGTCCTCGAACGCTCGCTGCGGCCCCAACCCAGACCACTCCGATGTCCCCGACTCGGCCGGAGCCTACCGAGCCACGACCGTCTCTTGTGGCTGTGAAGGCAGTCAGTGCAGCGATCAGGTACCGGTGAACGTCGCGGTTCAGGGGGTTGGAATCGGACTCCGGCCGGAAGGCCTCTCGGTCACCCTCGACCTCAACGGCGATGTCGTCACAAGCGCCAGCGCCGACGGCCCGGGAACCCTCGCCCTCGGGCAGGCGGCACCGGGAGATGCCTACCGGGTCACCATCGAGAATCCGGTCGTGTCCTTCGGCAGCGCCAGCATCAACCACTGCACCTATCAGAACGAGGCCGGCACCACCGTTCCGGCAAGCGATGGCCCGGTTCGTCTCGGCCGAATCATCTGCGCCAACTGGGGACGAACCCAAGCGCGACGGCTTCGTCCCAGGCCTCCACAGACCACCTTCCCGGACACCGGCGAGTGGGACCTCTGCCTGCCGTCCCTCTTCTGCGAAGCCGGCCAATCGGGATACACCGTCCGCATCGTGCCCTGTGATGATTGCGAGGACGACGTGCCCGAAGGCGAGTGCTTCTGCACGGAAATCACCATCGAAAGCTCCCCGTGCCTTCTGCGATGCAACTATGGCGGCGGTGGAGGGCGCAGAGTTCCCCGCATGTACTACTCCGTCTCGGGCGGGGTGAATCCCAGCGATCCATTGATCGCCGACGACACCCTGCGCATCTCGGGGAACGCGACGGACGATGCCGGATTGCAGCGCTTCCTCTTCGGGATCGACGGTTACTTCGAGAGGGAATTGACGGCCTCGGGAACCCACGACAGCTTCCAGGGACTGGAGATCGATACCAGCGAGCTGCCGGAGGGGGCTCATACCCTCGAGCTCATGGCCCTCAACGCAGAAGGCATTCCCAACCTGGCGAAGGTCGACTTCCTGGTCTCCCACAGCGGTGATCCCTGCGCGGCAGACGACGCGGCACCAACCATTGCGATCACCCGACCGGACGACGGCGCCGAGCTGCCCCCCGGACGGACCCAGTTCTTCGCCTCGGCGACGGACCACGGAGGGACCGGAGTCAAGGACGTCGAGTTCTTCGTCAACGGCGTGCGCCGGCACACCGACTCGACCCGACCGTTCACCTGGAGCAACTGGTATCCCGCCGAAGGCGGATATGCCCTGCGGGCCGTCGCCGAGGACCACTGCGGGAACACCGCGGAGGCGATCCACACCGTTTCCGTCGTCGACTCCTGCTCCGATGCGCCGGCGCCGTCCCTCTCGATCACCAACTTCTCGGACGGCTCTTGGATCGAGCCGGGGCTCTACCAGGTCGAGACGAGCGTCGCCGACCATTCGGGCCTTGGCATCGACCGCGTCGAGTTCCGTGTCGGAACCTTCAACCCCGAAACCGATAGCGTCGCGCCCTACCGCTCGAGCGGTTACTACCTGACGAGTGAGGGACCGGTCGTGCTCGAAGCCCGAGCCTTCGACGCCTGTCAGCGATCGACCACCCGCACCGTGACCGTGAACGTCAGCCAGAACGCCTCCGTCTGCGAGCTCGATGGCGGTGCCCCGTGGTCGCGCATCACCTTGCCCGCCGCGGGAGTTCCCATGATCGTCGGACCGCAGGTCGTCATGGCGGACGTCGGCGACGACACCACCTTGCTCGCCGGCAGCCTCGAGATCGATGGCACGGTGCCGGCAGGCTTCACCGTCGTCTCGGGCAACCCTGCCGACTACTCATGGGATTGGGAGCCCACGGTGGGCTCACACATCCTCCGAGTGGGGGTTCAAGACGTCTGCGGCAACACCACCTGGTCTCTTCCGCGAGAGGTCGTCGTCCACGAACGGCCGACCTGTCAGCCGAACACCACCACGCTCTGCCTCCAGGAAGGGCGGTTTCAGGTCAACCTATTGCACTCCGGGAGCTCTCCGGCCAAAGCCTCGAGCCTGTCGGATGTTTCGGGAGCCTTCTGGTTCTCGGACCCGTCGAATCCCGAGGCACTGGTCAAGGTCCTCGACGGCACCTCCGCGACCGGCGGCAGCTTTTGGCTCTACTACGGAACTCTGACCGACCGCCAATTCACTCTCCGGGTCACCGATCTGTGGGAAAACCGCACGGAGGAGTTCTCGAAACCCACCGGTAGCCACTGTGGCGGCGGGAGTACGGGAGCCTTCCCGACCAACACGCTGGCGGTCGACCCAGCGGAGCGAGGAGGGTTCCTTGGAGGCGCGACCAGGACGGCCGGAAGTCCTTCTCCCAACGGGACCTGCGTCCCGTCGAGCTCGACCCTCTGCCTGCAGAACGGGCGTTTCTCGGTGTCCGCAACCTTCTCCTTCCAGGGTCAGAGCCTGCAGGCCCGAGCCCGGTCCTTCAGTGGCTCTGCGGGAACCTTCTCGTTCTTCGGTCCCGAGAACGTCGAGCTGGGAGTCAAGGTTCTCGACGGCACCTCGGTGAACGGACACTGGTGGGTCTACTACGGCTCGGCCTCGGAGCTGCCCTACGAGATCGAGGTCACCGACACGACCACCGGAACGCGTCGGACCTATAGCTCCAGCGCCTTCTGCGGCGGAGGAACGGTGGACGACTTCTAGTCCGAGAGCTTGCCTCTGAACCGAGCTCGAGGGCTGTATCGCGGAGCAGCCAAGGCAGCGATGCAGCCCTCGGAGCCTCATGACTTGTTGTTGACCGTCGACAACATGTTCGCTACCCTTGTTGTCGACGATCAACAACAAGAAGCGACCGCCATGCACAACGAACGACTCCAAGGCTCCCTCGACCTCCTCATCCTGCGCACCGTGCGCTCCGGGCCGATGCATGGCTGGGCGATCGCCCAGCGACTGCAGGAGCTCTCCGATGACCTCCTGAAGATTGGCCAGGGCTCCCTCTATCCCGCCCTCCACCGCCTGCAGGAAGCCGGCTGGCTGGAGGCCGAATGGGGGATTTCGGAAGCCGGGCGCCGAGCCAAGTTCTACCGCCTATCCCGCACCGGCCGACGCCAGCTCGAACGCGAAGTGGCGAGCTGGGAAAAGTTCTCCGCCGCCGTCGGACGGGTGCTGCGAGAGGCCTAGCCAGACCTTCTCACCAGTTCAGCGACGAGAACCTATGTTTCCGAATCTGCTGCGTCATCCGACCTTTCTGCTGCTCGCAGGTACGGCACTGTCGCGCTGTGACTGGATACCTTCCATCGTCAACCACCGACGTCCTCTCGCCGAGAATCCGGTGAGAAGGGCGGGCCAGGAGGTGCGCGAGTGATACTGAAACGTCTGGGGCATCGACTCCGCCACTTGATCTCGCCGCAGCGGCTCGAACGGGAGCTCGACGAAGAGCTGCAGTTCCACCTCGACATGGAGGCCGCCAAGCTGCGGGAGCAGGGCCTCGACGAAGCCGAAGCCAGGCGACGCGCCGCCATCGGCTTCGGGGCCGAAGAGCGCTTCCGTGAGGAATGCCGCGAAGCCCGCGGCACGCGACCGATCGAGGATCTTCTGCGCGACCTGCGGCTCGGTCTGCGCAGCCTGCGCCGGCGCCCCGGTCACTCGCTGCTGGTGGTCCTCATCCTGGCCCTCGCCGTCGGCGGAACCAGCGCCATCTTCGGCACCGTCCAGGGCGTTTTGCTCACCCCCCTGCCGTTTCCCGAAGTCGAACGGGTGATGACCCTGTGGCAAACTCAGATCGACGGTTCCGGCCGAGAAAATGCTTCGCCCGCCAACTTCCTCGACTGGCGCGAGCGCAGCGAATCCTTCGAGCAGCTCGCCGCCCTCGAACCCTATGGCTTCGCCTGGCAGGGGCCCGAGGGGCCGCGGCACCTGCACACCTGGCTGGTCAGTGAGGGCTTTTTCGAAGTCATCGGTACCCAGCCGAATCTCGGCCGGACCTTCGAAAGCTCGGAGCACCAATCGGGAACCGCCGGCGTCGTGGTGTTGGGGCACCGCCTCTGGCAGGATCGGCTGAACGGCGATCCCGACATTCTCGGCAAGGCGCTGATTCTCGATGGCCAGCCCTACTCGGTGGTCGGCGTCATGCCCGAAGGATTCGCCTTCCCCAGCGACGATGCCCTGTGGGCGCCCAAGGTCTGGGAAGGCTGGGAGTCGAGAGCACGCCGTGGCGGTTTCTACTCGGTTTTCGGACGTCTGGCGCCGGCAGTCTCGCGCCAGGAGGCCGAAACCGAGATGGCGGCCATTGCGCAGCAGCTCGCGGCTGAGCATCCGACCTCGAACGCCGAAAGCCGAATCGCCCTCGTGCCCCTCGCCGAGCACATGCTGGGCAACCTTCGGCGCCCCTTGTGGCTGCTCTTAGCCGCCGTCTCCTTGGTCCTGCTGATCGCGGCGGCCAACCTCACCAGCCTGCAGCTGACCCGCGCCATCGGTCGCCTGCCGGAGTTTGGCGTGCGCACCGCTTTGGGAGCCAACCGCGGCCGCATCGCCCGCCAGGTGCTGACCGAGAGCCTCTGCCTCGCCGGCGCCGGAGCCCTCTTTGGCTTCGCCGTCGGTGCCGGCCTGCTGGGCTTGCTGCGCAACGCGCTGCCGGCAGGCTTTCCACGGCTCGAAGAGCTTCGAGTCGACAGCGATTTCCTCGTCTTCACGGCCGTCACCAGCCTGCTGGTGGTCTTGGTCAGCAGCTCGGTGCCGCTGCTGCTGGCGAATCGCCGGCCCTCACCCCGTCCCCTGCAGGGCGACCGCATCAGCCGCGGCCCGCTCGTCGGCCGCGTTCAGCGCGGCCTGATCGTCTTCCAGATCGGCATTTCCCTGGTCCTGCTGGTCAGCGCCGGTCTGCTGCTGCGCAGCTTCCTCGCGGTGCTGGCGGAGGATCCCGGATACCGCATCGAGGGCGTGACGGTGACCACCGTTCAGAGCTGGGACTACTACCCCGAAACCAGCGATCGGGCCGCCTTCGTCGAGCGCGTCCTCGCCGCCCTGCAGCAGCTTCCGGGGGTCCATGCCGCCGCCATGACCTCGTCGGTGCCGCTGATGGAGAGCATCGGTGCCGATCGCGCCTCCTTCGTGATCGAAGACCAGCCCCTGGCCGCCGGCGAGATGGCACCGGAAGCGCACTTCTCGCGGGTTTCCGAGAGCTTCTTCGAGACCCTGGCGATTCCGCTCCGGCGCGGTCGCCTGTTCGACCTTCGAGACCACGCCGACGCACCATCGGTAGTGCTGATCAATCAGGCGCTGGCGCGCCGCTACTGGCCCGAGACCGACCCGATCGGCCGCACCATCACGCTCGATCTGGGAAGGCGGACCCCGAGCTGCAAGATCGTCGGCATCGTCGGCGACGTGCGTCACGGAGCGCTTCAGGACAGCGCACCGCCGGCGGTCTATCTACCCCACGCCCAACAGCCGACCGGCGCCAACGCCTTCGTCACCTGGAGCGATCGACCCGTCGAGGAGCTGCAGGCGGCGATTCGCCAAGAGCTCTGGAACGTCAACCCGGCGATCCCGGTGTACAGCGAGCGGACCCTCGCCGAGCTCGCCGGTGCTTCGGTCCAGGAGCGTAGCTTGCTCTTGGCGCTGTTGGTCGCCTTCGCCCTTGGTGCCGTCGGCCTCGCCGCCGTCGGCATCTTCGGCCTCACCAGCTTCGCCGCCAGCGACCGCACGCGGGAGATCGGCGTGCGGATGGCCTTTGGAGCCCAGCAACGAGACGTCCTCGCCATGATGTTGCGCTCCGGAACCTGGCTGGCGGCCATCGGCATCGCCCTGGGGCTGGCCGGGGCGCTCCTGGCGACTCGCCTGCTCGCCGGATCGCTCCACAAGGTGACGCCCTTCGACCCGTTGACCTTCCTCGCCGGCACGACCCTTCTGTTGGTCATCGTGCTGGCGGCAAACTGGCTGCCGGCGCGACGCGCGACCCGGGTGGACCCGGTCGTCGCCCTCCGCCGCGATTGAGGCGGCAACCCTCGGATCGCATCCGAAGCCGTGCCTGGCGGCGAAGATAGTCAGCAGCTCATCCTCGAACTGCCAGGAGCGCCGTTTTGTTGCGAACCAACCTGCTGCGAGCCTTCGGAGTCCCGGTCGTCGCTCTCCTCGCCTGCACCGCCGGCGAGGAGAACATCCAGCTCGACTGCCCCGAGGCCATGGTGCTCGGCGAACCCTTGGCGGTACGAGCCCGTGGAATGATGCCTGGCGGCGCCTACACCATCGTCGCCGACAGGGAGGACAGCTTGGGCCGTCGATGGCTTTCCCGGGCGACTTTCGAGGCCGACGCCACCGGCATGATCGAGCCCGCACGGCAGCGCCCCGCCGAAGGAGCCTATCGAGACTTCGACGGACTCGGGCTGCTGTGGTCCGCCAGCCTCGCCGAGCCGACACCCGACGACTGGCAACCGCCGCCACCGCGAGACTTCAGTGAAATTCACCTACGAGTCGAAACGGCGGATCGACAAGAGGCCGCTGCGTGCACCGTCCGGCAGTGGATCCGCCCTCCCGGAATCCACAGCGAAGGGTGGGGCGAGAGCTCCTCGGCCGAGCTGTTCCTGCCCCAGCAGCGGCCGGCGACACCGCTTCCAGCAATCGTCTTTCTCGGCGGCTCCGGCGGTGGTCGGGGCTGGGCAACGCGCATGGCGGGCCTCTTCGCCCAGCGCGGATACGCCGCCCTCGCGGTCGCCTACTTTCGCTCGGAAGGCCTCCCCGAGCACCTCGCTCAGGTTCCCGTCGAAACCGTCTTCTCCGCCATCGATGGCCTGCAAAAAGACCCTCGCATCGACGACCAGCGGCTCGCCTTGATGGGCTACTCGAAGGGCGCCGAGCTCGCCCTCTTGGTGGCCTCGCGGCGCCCCGAAATCAAGGCAGTGGCGGCGATCGCTCCCGGCTCCTCGGTGTTCCAGGGATTCAAGCCTCCCAAGTTCCCGACCCTCTCCTCGTGGACGATCGATGGTGTCGACCTGCCCTTCGTTCCCAACGCCTACGACCAGAAGTTCTTCGAGACCTTCGACGGCATGTACCTCTGGTACCGCACCCTGGCCCAGCATGAGGCGGTGGAAGAAGCCGCCATCCCGGTTGAGGAGATCGCCGGCGACATCCTCTTGGTGAGCGGCGTCGACGACCGCATCTGGCCAGCGACCGCGATGGCCGAACAGATCGTCGCGCGCCTCTACCTCGCCGAGTTCGAGCACCGCGTCCAGCATCTCGCCTTCCCGGAAGCGGGTCACGGCATCGCCGCACCGCCCGGTGAGCCGACGACCGACGTCGCGGCGCGCCTCGGTGGATCAGCCGCTGGCAACGCGGCCGCCCGCGAGCAAAGCTGGCGAGCCCTCGAGCAGTTCTTCACGCAATCCCTGTCGGCGCCCTGACGGGCGCGAGCAACAGCCTGACGAGATCTGCCGCCCTCGCGCCGCGAAGGGCATCACCTCACTACCGTCGCTCGGCGATGCGAGCCAGGAACTCCTCGGCGTTGGTGTTCTCCGGGTCGAGCTCCAGGGACTTGCGGTAGTTGACCTCGGAGAGGTCGAGGTCGCCCTGCTCGAAGTAGGCCTCGCCGAGGCTGTCGTAGGGGTTGGCGGCCTCCGGGTACATCTCGACATTGAGCTTGAAGATCTCGATGGCGTCGTCGAGGCGATCGCGGCCGAGCAGGGCGTAGCCGACGTTGTTGAGGTGGAACTCGGCGAAGTCGACCTCATCCGCAGCGTTTTCGCGCAGCTCACGGTAGCGGGCCACGGCCTCGGCGCCGGTGCCGCCCTTGAAGGCGCGAATCACCGCCAGCTGCGACGACAGCTTCGGGGGCGCAGCGTCACCGGAGGGATGACTGAACCAGGCGTTCTCGATCTGCGAAACCACCCAGCGCCCGTTCGAGCCGTTGGTCACCACCACCAAGCCGTCGCCGCTCTCGGGCTCGATCCAGAACACCGACTGCCAGCCACGGTTGGCCCCGCCATGGCCGACCACCTGGCGCCCTCCGGGACCCTCGGCGACGCTGTAGCCCAATCCGTAGTTGTCGCCGGATGCTGGCGCCGGAACGATCATCTCGGCGATGGTCTCGGGCGCGAGGATGCCGCGCCCCGGAACCTCGCCGGCGGGCCCCGCCAGGGCGGCGAGAGCGAAGGTGGCGAGATCGCGGGTGGTGGTGTGGAGCCCGGCCGCCGCCTGGGCCGTGAAGCGGGGATTGGGGGTGATGTCGCCCCAGTTGTCGTAGGCGGTGGCCGATCCGGCGAGAATTTCGGAGGTCAGCTCGTAGTCGCTGCGCTCCATGCCGAGGGGGCGCAGCACGGTGGCTCGCAGGTAGTCCTGAAAGCTCTCCCCGGTGACCTCCTCGACCAGTAGCTGGCAGAGGGTGTAGCCACCGCCGGAATAGTCGAACTCGGTCCCCGGCGCCAACATCAGATGCACGTCTCCGGAACCGTTGGTGGCCCCGGACAGAGACTCTTCGACGCTCGGCAGCTCGGCGTCCGGGCCGAAGCCCGGATAGCCATGGAGGGAAAGACCGGCGGTGTGGCTGAGCAGCCGGCGAATGGTCACGCCGTCGGCATCGAACTCCTCGGACGGCGGTAGCTGCCAACGGGTGAGGTACTGCGACACCGGCGTATCGAGATCGAGGCGCCCTTCCTCGACCAGCTTCATCACCCCCCAGGCCGCCACCGTCTTCGAGATCGAGCCGATGTTGAAGCCGGTATCGGCCTCCACCGGACGATCGGCGGCGACGTCGGCGTGGCCCCAGCCCTGGACCCAGGCGAGCTCTCCCTTCTCGATCAAGGCGACCCCGACACCGGGCGTCAAGGCCTGATCGAGGAGCTCCGGAACGGCACCCTCGAGCCAGCTTCGAAAGCCCTCGTCGGCGGGCGTCTCGGGCGCCGGCGAGGTGGAGCAAGCGGCCAGCAGCAGACCACTGACGGCGAGCGCAGCGAGGAGCCTGGTCCCCGCCCCGGCGGGGCCCGCGGCGAAGCGGCGGTTGATATTGGAGTGAGCCATCGGTGCCTTCCTCCTCGTGAATTGATCGATGATCCCAGCGAGCTCGGCCTGCGAGCCTCTTCCTAGAACGCGAATCACCGCGGGAAGTTCCGGCCCCGGCGACGCTCCAACACGAAAAAGGCCCGGGATCTCTCCCGGGCCTTTTGGAACTTCCGAGAGAACCGACGCCTAGAGGTCGGAAGCCTTGATGCTGGCGGTGAGCTCCTGGATGACCGGCTTCATCACCTTGTCGAACATGCGCTTGTCGTCGGCACCGCCGCCGAAGCCGCCGACGGAGACCTTGACGCTCGACTCCTCGGCCCGGGCCTCGTCGGCCCACAGGATCTCGCCGGTGTTGACGCTGAAGATGCGGGCGTTCATGGCGGCCACGAAGTTGCGCTTGCCGGCACGGAAGCCGGGCACGCGGCCAACGCGCCGGCCGTGGGCCCCGGTATCGGTGATGCCGTACTCGGTGACGGCACCGGCGAGCATGTACTCGACGCCGAGGAGCTTGCCGATCTTCATCGCGGTGGCGGCGCTGACGTCACCGGAGAGAGCCAAGCCCTTCTCTTTCATGATGGCGTTGATCTGCTCGCGCTCGATGACGCGGAACTTGCGGCTCTTGACCAGCTCGGTGACGAAAACGTCCTGAGCGGCTTCGGCACCGCCGTGGTACCAGTACTGGTTATCGGCCTTGTTCTGGAACTCGAGCACGGCGATCCGCGGCTTGTCGGCGAACGCCGCCGGCGCCAGGGCGAGGGCGAAGAGAGCCAGGCAGAGGGACAGGATGGTGAGTTTCTTCATGGGGAGATCCTCCTTCACGCATCAGCGAATATTTTCCAAGGGCCTTGCGGCCTCGGATCGTACGTACGAACACTTCTGATTGTACGTCTCCAAGAACAAGAGCGGCAAGCGATCAAATTCCCGCTCCGGTTTGGCGACGGCGGTCTTCGGCCTCCTGCGCGTCCACCACGCAGAGGGCCGCCATGTTGACGATGTCGGTGACTTCCACACCGCGCTGCAGGACGTGGGCCGGCTTGGCGAGGCCGAGCAAGATCGGACCGATGGCCTCGGCCCGGGCCAGGCGCCAGACCAGCTTATAGGCGATGTTCGCCGACTGCAGCTCCGGAAAGATCAGGATGTTGGCCGGCTCCCGCAGCCGACTCCAGGGATAGGCCTCGCGCAGGATCGACTCCAGCACGGCGGTGTCGGCCTGCATCTCGCCATCGATCTCGAGCTCCGGCGCCTGCTCCTGGACCAGCTCGACGGCCCGCCGCACCTTGCGAGCCGCGGGATGGTCGTTGGAGCCGAAGTCGGAGAACGAGATCATCGCCACCCGCGGCACCACTCCGAAGCGACGGGCACAGTCGGCCGTCAGCAGGGCGATCTCGGCGAGCTCCTCGGCGGTGGGATCGATGTTGACGGTGGTGTCGGCGAAAAAGAACAGGCGCTCCTCGAGGGCCAGGATGTAGGTGCCGGAGACGCGCCTCACCCCGGGCCGGGTATCGAACACCTGCAGCGCCGGCCGGATGGTCTCCGGGTAGTGGTGGGTCAAACCCGAGATCAAACCGTCCGCATCGCCGTGTTCCACCATCAGGGTCCCAAAGTAGTTGCGCGAGCGCACCAGCTGCAACGCGTCCCGCGGCGTCACGCCATCCCGCCGCCGCAGCCGGTGCAGGGAATCCGCATAGGTCTCGAGAAGAGGAGACGAATCGGGATGAACAATCGTTACCTGCTCCGGCCCCAAACCCAGTCGCTCGAGATGGGCGGCGACTTTTTCTCGCCGAGCCAACAGCACCGGGTGGGCGATGCCCTCCTCGACCAGCTCCTTCGAAGCCCGCAGGATCTTCTCGTGCTCGCCTTCCGGAAAGACGATGCGCTTGGGATCGCGCTTGGCGCGATCGATCACCCCGAACATCACCTCCCGGCGACGCGACATCAGAGTCTCCAGGCGCCGTCGGTAGCCCTCGAAATCGTCGATCGGACGCTGCGCGACGCCGCTCTCCATCGCCGCCTGGGCGATCGCCGGCGGGACGCGCAGCAAGATTCGCGGATCGAACGGCTTGGGGATCAAGTAGTCGCCACCGAAACGCAGCTCCTGCAAGCCGTAGGCGCGCAGCACCGAGTCGGGAACGTCTTCCTTGGCGAGCTCCGCCAGGGCCTGAACGGCGGCCAGCTTCATGGCGACGTTGATGTCCGTGGCGCGCACATCGAGGGCGCCGCGGAAGATGAAGGGGAAGCCGAGGACGTTGTTGACCTGGTTCGGGAAATCGCTGCGACCGGTGGCCATGATGACGTCGTCGCGGGCGGCCTTGGCTTCGTCCCAGGAAATCTCCGGATCGGGATTGGCGAGGGCGAACACGATCGGGCGATCGGCCATCGATCGCACCATCTCCGCCGACACGATTCCGGCCACCGAGAGGCCGACGAAGACATCGGCTCCGGCCATCGCTTCGGCCAGCGTCCGAGCCTCCGTAGCGGCGGCGAACTCGGCCTTCTGCGCCGTCATGCCCTGCTCGCGGCCGCGATAGACCACCCCTTTGCTATCGCACAGCACGATGTTCTCGCGCCGCACCCCGATCTCGAGATAGAGCCAGAGACAGCCGAAGGCCGCTGCGCCGGCACCGGAGAACACCAGCTTGACCTCGGAAATGTCCTTGCCCACCAGCTCGAGGGCATTGAGCAGGGCGGCCGCTGAAATGATCGCCGTGCCGTGCTGGTCGTCGTGGAACACGGGTATGCGCAGCGACTCCCGCAGCCGGCGCTCGACCTCGAAGCACTCCGGCGCCTTGATGTCTTCCAGATTGACGCCGCCGAAGGTGGGCTCGAGCAGCTCGACGGTTCGGATCAGCTCCTCGGGATCGGCCGTATCGACCTCGAGATCGAACACGTCGATCTCGGCAAAACGCTTGAACAGAACCGCTTTGCCTTCCATCACCGGCTTGCCGGCGAGGGCTCCGATATTGCCGAGGCCGAGCACCGCCGAGCCGTTGCTGATCACCGCCACCAGATTGCCGCGGGCGGTGTACTCGTACGCCAGCAGCGGATCCTGCTGGATTTTCAAGCAGGGTTCCGCCACCCCCGGGGAGTAGGCGAGAGAAAGATCCCGCTGGGTGCTGGTGGGCTTGGTCGGAACGACCTTCAGCTTTCCCTTGGGTTCGCGCGCGTGGTACTCGAGGGCGTCTTCCGGTAGAGGCGTCTTCATGGCTCCTCGGTTTTGGAGAGAGGGTTCGGGGAATGTTACCCCGCACCCCCGGCAGACCCGAGTTTTCGCCCCGCGGCCGCCATGCCCCTGGTAGTCTTGCGCCATGATCGTCGCCGAGGAATACCGCGAGCTCCTGGTCTTCACCCAGACCGACCACGCTCGCTTCGCCGGAGAGCTGCTCTCCTTGTGGAAGGGCCACGACGTGCCCGACCATCCCCGACGCGCCGACCTGATCTTCGCCGTCCGCGAGCACGACAACGGCTGGCGCGAGGCGGACGCAGCGCCGAGCTGTGACCGGGAGACTGGTAAACCCCATGACTTCCTCACCCTGCCGGAGGGCGAGCGCCGCGAGATCTGGCGCCGCGGCACCGCGCGCTTCGAGGACAAGCGCCCCTACCCGGCGCTGCTGATCACCCTCCACGCCCAGAACCTGATCGACCATCGCTGCGACGACGAAAGCTGGCAAGAGCTGCTGACGGAGCTCTCCGAACGCCGCCAGCGACTGCAAGAAACGGTGGCTCTCGATGGCGACGAGGCGGAGCAGGACTACCGGCTGGTGGACCTCACGGATCTGGTTTCGCTGACGGTCTGCAACCGCTGGACCGATCCTTTCGAGCGCCACGGCCTGCGCGGACGGTTCGATCCCGAGATCAACGCCGTCTATCTCCACCCCTTTCCCCTCGCCGGCGCCACCACCTTCGACATCCCGGTGCGGCGAATTCCGCAGCGCCGCTACGAGGGCGACGCCGATCTCGGAGGCGAGCTGGCGGCGGCCCGCTGGCAAGAGCTCAAGGTACGGGTTGCGCCCTGGGCCGGAGCCGAAGTCCTCGAAGGCGCCGCCACCGAGCCCTGACCGGGCCGGAGGCGAGTGCTCCATCACCTTCGAAAGCGCATCGAACAACCCCCGAGGGCGCCGCCAACGTGTTACGCTCGGCCCATGCAGACTAGCTCCTCGGTAGCTCCCGAGGGCGCGCCCGAGTTGGTCCGCTTTCTAATGCCGTCGCCGATCGGTCAGATCGGAATGGAGTTGCGTAAGGGAGTGGTGACCCGGGTCTTGATCGACCCCTCGGAAGAGGAGTCGGCAGGGTTCGATTCGTTCATGGATCTTCCCGACTCGGAGTACTTCGAAGAGCTCTTCGGCAGTCTCTCGGAGTACTTTGCAGGCGCCCGCCTCAATCTTCGCCTGGCCTGGGACTTCGGGCCCTCGGCGATCACCGGCTTCGCGCGCCGTGTCCTGCGCGAGACCAGCAAAATTCCCTTCGGCAAGACCCGCACCTACCGCATGATCGCCAAAGGCGCCGGCAAACCGGACGCCTACCGCCTGGTGCTGGCGACGCTGGTGGAAAACCCGATGCCGATCGTCATCCCGTGCCACCGGGTGGTGACCAACAAATCCGGCATTGGCAGCTATATCGGCGGCCAGGAGCGCAAGCGCTGGCTGATCGATATGGAGAAGGAAGCCCTCAAGCGCCGCGAACAGGGACGCTAGCAGCCTGCTGTCTGTTCCAGGGGGGGCTAAAGGCGCCCCCCTCGCCCGCACGCGCATGTCGCGCGGGCTCACCCCTATCCTCGGCGGCTTTTGCCGCCGCCTCGCCCTGATCGGGCTCGGAGTCCCAACAAGAGCCGCGAATCTTCTTGCCCAAGGTCCTGAGCACCTTGATGGCAAAGGCTCCGACCCGCGAGGGATCGGAGCCTTCGATTCACTCGGCGTCCTGCCGCAGCCCTACTCGAGCTTGGTCAGGGTGACGTCGACCTCGGTCTCATCGCCGGCGGCGACTTCGACCTCGACGTTGCGGGACTCGTGGCCCGGTCGCACGATCGAGAGGCGATGGCGGCCGGGATCGACGATCAGCTCGCGGGCCACTTCGTTGCCGATGCCGAGGAACTCCCCGTCGAGATAGACCGCGGCGTCGGCGGGCTCGATCGAGAGCACCAGCCGGGCCGGCTCACCACGCAAGTCTTCGACCGAGTCCGACTCTTCCACCGCTTGGCGCCGCTCGGCGCGCTGAGCGCGCACCCGCTGACGCCACTCGGTGGGTGCCGGCTGCTGCTCGCGGCGAGCCGCCAGGCGGGCATCGCGCACCGCCGTCGACTTCGAGGCCAGATCCTCCGGCCGCACCGACTCACCGCGCTGCATGCGGTCTTCGACATCGACCACCACTCCCGGATCGATGGTGTACTGCCGGGCGATGGTCTTGAAGCCGTCGAGGTAGAAGACGACGTCGTAGACCCCCTTTTCGAGCCACAGATAGCGCGGGAAACCGTCGTAATTGTCGACCGTGCCCACCCGCTGACCGTTGACGAAGACCTCCGCCCGGCCGGGCCAGACGTCGGTGTCCAAAGCACCCATCTCCTCCGTCAAGCGGCCGCCGTAGACCGCCACCCCGGGCCGACGGGCGTAGCTGTAGGGGTAGTAGCTCGAGTAGCCGAACCACCAACCGAGGCCGAAGGGACTCCAGTAGTAGCTCGGGTAGTAGCGGCCACCGTAGAAGTAGTAATCGTTGTAGCCGTGGTTGCCGTAGTAGCGGAAGCGGTCGCGGCTGCGCGTGTAGGGGCGACGGCGCTCGATCACGGTCGGAGAGCCGCTGCTCACCCCTGAGGGTCGCGTGCTGCGCACCGATGACGAGCCACCGGAAGAGCTCGAGCCACCGGACGAACCGCCGCTCACGGAGCCGCCCGACGAACCGCCGGGACGGGTGCGAGCCGCCTGGGCCTCCGCCGGCGCCGCCATCAGCGCCATCAAAGCGAGATAGAGAGCGCCCGCCCCAAGGGCGGCGATCCCCCCACGTCGAAAAATTTGCCTAACCATTAGGCACCCTCCTTTATCACGGCCTGCTGATCCTGCCAGGCGCGGTGAAGGCCCCGGATGTAGTGGAACCTCAATGTCCTCTCCCAGAGGCCGGGTAGTTTCAGAGGTAATCCCTGCAAGGCGCGGGCCAGGCGTTCCCAGAATCGCTGCGGCGCCGCCGGCGGTAGCGGCGGTGGTCCTTCCGGGCCGACCCCGAGGAAGGCGCCGAGCTCCGGGTGCAAACGGTAGAAGACCACCGCCGAGTAGCCGGACTTCTCCTGCCGCTCGGCGAAGCGAGCCAGGCTGGTGGGATGGTCGTGGGCGACTTCGGCCCGCGGCTCGTAGATCAGGCGCAGGCCCTGACGCTGGTGCAGCCGGTAGCTGGTTTCGATGTCCTCCCAGGCAGCATAGGGGAACCGCAGGTCGAAGGGTTCCGCCACTAGCAGCTCGCGCTGCAGCGACAGATTGGAGGTGTAGAAGAAGTTGAACGGCACCTTCTCCGGATCGTCGATCAACCGGTATCCGAACTGCAGACCGTAGTCGTTGATGTAGCGCAGGAACGGGTTGAGGCGCATGCGCCGGTGCCAGCCGGTATAGCCGATGACCGCCAGCTCGCGAGCGTCACCGCGCTCGCGATGGGCCCGGCGATGGTTCTGCAACCATCCTGCCTCAGGGACGGTGTCGTCCCCCAAAAAGGCCACCCAGCGACCGCGCGCCGCCTCGACGCCGCGGTTGCGCGCCCTCGCCGGTCCGGCATTGTCCTGCCGCAGCACCTGCGCCGAACGCCGAAAGGCGCGCTCTGCGAGCCATTCGGCGGTGCCATCGGTCGAGCCATCATCGACCACCACGACTTCGAACTCGAAGTCGGCCCTCTGACCCTCGACCGCCGCCAGCACCTCCGGCAGGGTGTCCATGCGGTTGTAGGTGGGAATCACCACCGACAGCTCGACGCTCATGGCCGGAGCCTATCCCGGAATGGGACCGCCCCCCTACGGCATCCTCCCCACCTCGACGGAGGGGCCGAATCCGGCGGCGGAAAACGATGCGGTAGCCTCTGGGCACCCCTTCGGCACGGGACATGACGGGAATTCGGGTGGGATTTTCTGGGGGTCGGGGAATAGATACGGTCGCAGTTCGTACCCAGGGGCGTGAACACGGAAATGACTTTACGGCAACCGAGCGCGGCAGCTCGGCTCCCCATCGCTGCTGGCGACCCATTGAGCGAGAGGGTGGAGCGGGCCCGCCGGGGCGATCAGATCGCCCGGGAGGAGCTCGCTACGTGGTGCCGGCGTGCGGCATATCTTCTCGCCTTGCAGCTCCTGCGTGACCCGGAGGATGCGCTCGACGTGGCTCAGGACTCGGCCCTGCGCTTCTTCTCCAATTTGCACCGTTTCGAACCCGGCCGGGCGGTCAAGCCCTGGTTGTTCGCCATCGTCCGCAATCGCGTCCGCGACCTCAAGCGCTGGCGGCGGGTGCGCCTTCACGAGCCCCTCGACGGGCTCACCGGAGAGGATCGGCCCGAAATCGTCGACCTTTCGCCGGGCCCCGAAGGCACCGCCGAGCAGCGCCAATTGCAGGCCCGTTTGTGGCAGGCCGTCAACCAATTGACCGACGGTCAGCGCGAGATCTTGATCCTGCGGGACTACCAAGATCTCTCCTATCAGGAGATTGCGCGGGTTCTCTCGATTCCCCAAGGCACGGTGATGTCGCGGCTGCACCGAGCCCGGAAAGCTCTGCGCAGCACCTTGAGCGACCTGGACGAAGCCGGGGAGATTTCGATGTCCGGAGGAATGTGATGCCGACTGATGAGCCCCAGGGGTGCGGCCGGCCCTTCGCCGAGGAAATGCTCTCGGGCTACCTCGACGGCGTATTGACCCAGGCTGATCGACAGCAAGTGCGCCTTCATCTCGAAGACTGCGCCCACTGTCGTGGCCTGGTCGAGGGCATGAATGCCCTGCGCGCCACCGCCGCCAACACCGCTTTCCTGGTTCCCGATGACGGCCAGTGGAACGAGCTCCCGAAGAGCTCCGGAAGCCGCTGGCTCCGCACCGGCGGCTGGACCATGCTGATCGCTTGGGCCGTTGCCGTGACCGCCTTCTTGGGTTGGCAGCTCGCCACAGGACACGAGACTTTGTGGCAAAAACTCCTGGTCTTCGGCGCCCTCGCCGGAGGCCTGTTTCTTTTTCTCTCGGTCTTGCTCGATCGTCTCCGCACCCTTCCGGGCGACCGCTATCGGAGGGTCCAGAAATGATCGTCATCACCGCCGACGCGGCACCGCCGCGAAGAATCGAGCGCACCCTCGGGCTGGTGCGAGGCAACGCCATCCGGGCGCGCCACATCGGAACCGACATCATGGCCGTGCTGCGCGGCCTGGTGGGCGGTGAGGTCAGCGAGTACACCAAGCTGTTCGCCGAAACCCGCGAGCAAGCCCTCGACCGCATGGTGGCCGAAGCACTGACCCTCGGCGCCAACGGCATCGTGTGCGTGCGCTTCTCGACCTCGATGGTGATGTCGGGAGCGGCCGAGCTGCTGTGCTGCGGCACCGCCGTGGTGCTCTCCGAGCTCGAGCCGGCCGGTTGACGACCGGCGCGCCGAAGGGCGTCAGCGAAATCAACCTTTTTCTGGGCCGGGACCGTATCTTGAACGCATGAAGCGCTTCTCCCCGATCCTGCTGATCAGCCTCCTGGCGCTCTGCCCGGGAGCTCTGGCCAGCGAGCCCGAATCTCCTCCGATCGAGGTCCTGGAGAGCTGGTCCCGACCCTTCGGCTGGGGCTTCGACTCCTGCCAGCCGCCCTCCCATGAGCAGGCCAAGGCGAACCTCGAAGCCCGCATCGATCCTCAGGGCACCATGACCGTCGCCGAGTTGCTCGGGCCGATCGAGAAGGTCACGATCACGGAAATTTCTCCGGGCTTTACGGCGGACGCCGCCACCCCCGAGGCGGCCACCGCCAGAGTGCGCCAGTGGCTCGACTCGATCATCATCGACGCGGCCCAGCCCTACCGGCGGCCCGACACCTACCCCACCTGGGCCGAAGGCGTGGTGCCATACATCAACGGCTTCGTCATCTACAACAGCCGCGGCCACTGCTATCGCGGTCACTTCGAGCTCGGGCTGTCGCCCCACTTCGTCGCCCGCGACTCCCAAGGCACCGCTTGGTGGCACCGCTGGGATCAGGGATTTCCGCGGCGAGTCGAGTCCGCCGCTAACGAACCAAACCCCTCGACCCCCTAGTCCGGCCTTCTCGCCGGCTCTCGACGAAGGTCCCTAACCCGCCCGGGCGACCTCCTGGTCTTTGTACTGCAGCTGATAGAGGCGGTAGTAGATCCCGCGCTGGGCGAGGAGCTCCTGGTGGGTGCCCTGCTCGCGTAGGCAGCCCTTGTGCAGCACCAGGATGCGGTCGGCCTTCTGGATGGTCGACAGGCGATGGGCGATGACCAGGCTGGTGCGTCCCTCGAGCAGACGCTCGAGGGCGCGCTGGATGAGCTGCTCGGTCTCCGTGTCGATCGACGAGGTGGCCTCGTCGAGGATCAGCATGCGGGGATCGAAGGCCAGGGCGCGGGCGAAGGCGACGAGCTGTTTCTGCCCCACCGACAAGCCGGCACCGCGCTCTTTGACCTCGGTCTCGAAGCCTTTCTCGCTGCGCTCGATGAAGGGCAGGGCGTGGACTTCGCGCGCCGCCTGGCGCAGCGCCTCGTCGTCGATCCGGTCGGAGCCCAGGCGGATGTTGTGGCCCAGGGTGCCGGAGAACAGAAAGACGTCTTGGAGCACCATCGCCGTCGCCGAGCGCAGGGCGGCGAGGTCCCACGAGCGCACGTCGACGCCGTCGACGGTGACCTGTCCGGCATCGACGTCGTAGAAGCGCAGCAGCAGATTGGTGAGGGTCGACTTGCCGGCCCCGGTGTGGCCGACCACCGCCACCGTTTCGCCGGGGTTGATGGTGAAAGAGACGTTCTTGAGAACGGGCTCGTCCGGGAGATAAGAGAAATCGACCTGCTCGAAGGCGACGGCCGCCCCCGGAGGGCGCTCGCCGGCCTCCTCCAGCGGCCGCCAGGGATCGACCGGCGAGGCGATCTCGACCGGACGGTCGACCAAGGCGAAGACGCGCTCCGAGCTCGCCATCGCCGCCTGCAGGATGTTGTACTTCTCGGACAGGTCCGACAGTGGCTGATAAAAGCGCTGGGCGTACTGCACGAAGGCCACCAGAGCACCCAGGGAGACGACCCCGGCAACCACCCGGTTGCCGCCGTAGCCGATGATCAGGCCGATGCCGATGGCGGTGATCAGCTCCACCGTCGGGTAGTAGACGGCATAGAAAAAGATCGCCCGCACGTTGGCCACCCGGTGATCCTCGTTGATCTCCGAAAAGTCGTCGAAGGCGCGGCGCTCGCCGTTGAAGAGCTGCAGCACCGACATGCCGGTGACGTGCTCCTGGAGGAAGGCGTTGATGCGCGCGATCTTGACCCGCACCTCGCGATAGCTCTGCCGCGCCCGGACGCGAAACCAGAAGGTCAGCAAGAGCAGCAGCGGCAAGATGCAGAAGGTCACCAGGGCGAGCTGCCAGTTGAGCCAGAACAGCACCCCGACGATGCCGGCGAGGAGAAAGAGGTCGCCGAAGATCGACACCAGACCGGAGGTGAAGAGCTCATTGAGGGCATCGATGTCGGTGGTCACCCGGGTCACCAGGCGACCGATGGGATTGCGGTCGAAGTAGGAGACCGGCAGCTCTTGCAGGCGTCGAAACACCTGGTTGCGCAGATCGCGCATGATGAGCTGGCCCATCATCAACATGACTCGGCCTTGGGCGTAGAGAACGACGAAGGCCAGCAGCAGAGCCGACAGATAGATCGCCGCCATGGCGGCGATGCCCTCGGCCGGCGAGAGCTCCAGTCCCCAGGCGGTGAGACGCTCCTCGACCCAACGCGCCGCCGTCGACACCTCGTCGGCGGAAGCACCCTCGGCGGGACGGATATAGAGGTCGATGGCGGTGGCCGTCGCCAACGGTCCGATGAGCTGCAGGAAGGACGACAGGATGATCAGCCCGACGGCTCCCAGGGCACGCCCCCAATAGGGCCGCACGTAGGCCATCAAGCGCGCCATCAGGCGAGCGTCGTAGGCCTTGCCGAGGACCTCTTCTTCGTGGGCTTCGCTCACGGCCGCAACCATACCCCAGTCACCCGCCTCGGGAAGCCTCGAAGGGCCCCTTGCGGGCACCGCCGACCCTCCCGCAGGGGTCCCCCGCGAGCCCCTGCCGGGAGGCGAAATCGCCCGTCATTGGTGGCCCGGCGCCCACCACCCCGGTGCGACCCATCGCTTTTCATCTATCTCCTGCATGGTGTACACTCAAACTCTCGTTTCCTGGAGGGAGTGATTCGACATGGCTGCACCGACCCTGAACCAGCTTCTCAAAGCGATGGTCGACCAAGGAGGCTCGGACCTCCACGTGACGACCAACATCGGGCCGCAAATTCGCGTCGACGGCGTGCTCAAGTCGCTCAACGCACCGCCCCTCTCCCCCACCGAAACCAAAAAGATGGCCTACTCCATCCTGACGGACAACCAAAAGCACCGTCTGGAGGAAGACCTCGAGATCGACTTCTCTTTCGGCATCAAGGGGTTGGCCCGCTTCCGCGCCAACGTCTTCCATCAGCGCGGCGCCATCGCGGCGGCTTTCCGCCGCATCCCCTACGAGATTCGCACCTTCCGCGAGCTCGGATTGCCGCAGGTCGCCGAGAAGCTGTGTGAAAAGCCGCGTGGGCTGGTGCTGGTGACGGGGCCCACCGGCTCCGGCAAATCGACCACCCTGGCGGCGATGCTCGACAAGGTGAATCGCGAGCGCAGCGAGCACATCGTCACCATCGAAGATCCGGTCGAGTACCTGCACACTCACAAGAAGTGCATCGTCAACCAGCGCGAGCTGCACGCCGACACGCACAGCTTCTCGAATGCCCTGCGCTCGGCCCTGCGGCAAGACCCGGACGTCGTCCTGATCGGCGAGATGCGCGACTTCGAGACGGTGGAAGCGGCGCTGCGTATCGCCGAAACCGGCCATCTCACCTTCGCCACCCTGCACACCAACTCGGCGGCGCAGACCATCAACCGCATCATCGACATCTTCCCGGCCCACCAGCAGGGCCAGATTCGGGTGCAGCTCTCCTTCGTCCTCGAAGGCATCATGTGTCAATCCCTACTGCCGCGAGCCGGAGGCAAGGGTCGCGCCCTGGCGATGGAGGTGCTGGTGCCCAACTCGGCGATCCGCAACCTCATCCGGGAAGACAAGATCCACCAGATCTACGGCATGATGCAGGCCGGCCAGGCCCGCCACGGCATGCAGACCTTCAACCAGTCGCTGGCGGCCCTCTACTTCCGCCGCATGATCAACCTGCCCACGGCGATGGCGCGCTCCTCCTATCCGGATGAGCTGCAGGACATCATCAACCGTGGGCCCTCGGCGTTGAATCCATCCCTTCAGCCCAGGCAGCAGGCCGCGAGGAGCTAGACCATGCCCCAGTTCGCTTGGAGAGGCCGCAACCGCACCGGTGGAGTTCAAGAGGGGGTTTTGCTGGCGGACAGCCGCGATGCCGCCGTCGCCACCCTCAAGCGCCAGCAGATCCAGGTCACCAACATTCGCCAGAAGGGGCGCGAGATCCCGCTCCTGCCGCGGCTGCCCCAGAAGGTCGGCACCAAGCGCCTGGCGGTGTTCACCCGGCAGTTCTCGGTGATGCTCGACGCCGGCCTGCCGCTGGTGCAGTGCCTCGAGATCCTCGGCGAGCAGGAAGAGAACAAGACCTTCGCCGAGATCATCGACAAGGTGCGCACCGACGTCGAGTCCGGTGCCTCCCTGGCGGACGCCATGGGCAAGCATCCCAAGGCCTTCGACGACCTTTTCGTCAACATGATCGCCGCCGGTGAGGCGGGCGGTATTCTCGACGTCATCCTGCAGCGGCTGGCGACCTACATCGAAAAGATCGTCAAGCTGCGCAACCAGGTCAAGTCGGCCCTCATCTACCCGGTCGCGGTAATCCTGATCGCCGCCTTCGTGGTCTACATCATCCTGTGGAAGGTCATTCCGGTCTTCCAGCAGCTCTTCGCCGGCGTCGGCGGCGAAATGCCCTTCATCACCAAGGTGGTGATCGGGGCGAGCAACGCCGTCGGGCGATACTCGATCTTCATCATTCCGGCCTTCATCCTGCTCGGCGTGGCGATCAATCGCTACCACAAGACCTATCGTGGTCGCCGGGTGCTCGACGGGCTTCTCCTCAAGACGCCGATCATCGGCATGCTGCTGCGCAAGATCGCCGTCGCCCGCTTCTGTCAGACCCTGGCGACTCTGACCTCCTCCGGCGTGCCGATCCTCGATGGCCTCGAAATCACCGCCAAGACCTCCGGCAACGCCATCATCGAAGACGCCATCATGGCGGTGCGCAAGAGCGTCGAGGAAGGTAAGACCTTGAGCGAGCCGCTGGCGGAGACCAAGGTCTTCCCGCCGATGGTGGTGCAGATGATCAACGTCGGTGAACAGACCGGTGCCCTCGATCAGATGCTCTCCAAGATCGCCGAGTTCTACGAAGAAGAGGTCGATACCGCCGTCAACGGCCTGATGAAGCTCATCGAGCCGCTGCTGATCACCATCCTGGGCGCGATCATCGGTACCATCGTGACCGCCATGTATCTGCCCCTCTACTCGGTGCTGTCGCAGATCGGCTAGCAACACTTGAGCTCGAGATCGACTGGCCACCGCCGCTCCGGCGGTGGCAGCGTTTCGTTCCGCTTGCACCCAACACCCGACCCGAGCTCCCGGCAGCAGCCGGTTCCGCGGTCCTGCCTGGGCCCGAGACGCCGTTCCCATGAATAGCCTGGCGCGCCAGCTCCGCTGGCTGATCGGCCTCCGTTTGGTGGTGGTCACCAGCATCCTGGTGACCTTCGGCCTGCTCAACCTGGTGCCCCAGGCGCCGGTGGATCCGCCGCCGGAGGTGATGGGGCCGGAGATTCCGACCACCGCCCTGCCCTCGGAGGGCCTCGAGCTCGATGGCGGCCTGATCGCGCCCGGCTTCACCCAGCGCAAGCTGCTCACCCTCGCCGGGGCGGTCTACCTCGCCAGCTTGCTCTACATCGTGCTGCTCGGCACCGGGCGACGCTATCCGCGTCAGGCCTTCCTCCAGCTCTGCGGCGACTTGCTGCTGGTCACCGCGGTGGTCTACTACACCGGCGGCGTCAACAGCCCCTTCTCGATCATCTACCTGCTGGTGATCGCCGTCGCCTCGTTCCTCCTCGGCCGCCGCAACCGCTTCGCCATCGCGGTCTTCGCCTACTTGCTCTACGGCACTCTGCTGCTGGGCCTCTTCTTCGGCTGGTTCCCGTCGCCCTCGGGGACCATGACCGACGAACGCGCCTCCGGCAGCCGCCTGGCCTACAACCTCACCGTCAACCTGGTGGCCTTCTACTCGGTGGCGCTGCTGACCAGCTACCTGGCCTTGCGCAGCCGAGTGACCCGCACCGAGCTCGAGCTCGAAGAAAAGCGCGAGGACCTCGCCGATCTGCGGGTCGTTCACCGCGACGTCATCCAATCGATCAGCAGCGGCCTCATCACCACCGACCTCGAGGGCCTGATCACCAGCATCAACCGCGCCGGCGAAGAGATCCTCGGCAAGCGCGAGGGGGAGCTGCTGCGCCGACCGGTGCACGACGTCGGTCTGCTGTCGACGGTGCAGTGGGAGCAAGCCCTCGCCGAACCCGGCACCGGCAACAAGCTGCGGGTCGAGGCCAAGCTCGAGCGCGATGGCGTCGAGGCGGTGGTCGGGTTCTCCCTCTCGCCCCTGTCCGACGCCGACGAAACGCTGCGCGGCTATATCGTGATCTTTCAGGACCTCACCCGCTGGCGCCGCTTGCAGGACGAAGTTCGTCTCAAGGACCGCATGGCCGCCGTCGGCGAGCTGGCGGCGGGCCTGGCGCACGAGGTCGGCAACCCGCTGGCGGCGATCTCCGGCTCGGTGCAGATGCTCGGCCAGAAGGTCGAAGCGGGGTCCTCCGAGAGCAAGCTGCTCGAGATCCTGCTCAAGGAGAGCCAGCGCCTCGACCGCACCATCAAAGGGTTCCTGCGCTTCGCCCGGCCGAAGGAGCGCAGCAGCATCCATTTCGACATGGGTCGCCTGCTGACCGAGAACGTCGAGCTGCTGCGCAACAGCCCGGAGCTGCTGCCGACGCACCAGCTCGAGCTCGAGCTCGACCCACCCCAGGCGATGGTGGTGGCCGACCCCGACCTGATCAGCCAGATCTTCTGGAACCTGGCGCGCAACGCTCTCAAGGCGATGCCCGAAGGGGGGTTGCTGCGCGTCTTCGGCAAGATCGAGAACGACCGCTACCGGATGGGCTTCGCCGACGCCGGCCACGGCATGACCGCCGAGGAGAAGGCCAACCTCTTCCATCCCTTCAAGTCCTTCTTCGGCAGCGGCACCGGCATCGGCATGGCCATCGTCTACCGCATCGTGCAGGAGCACGGCGGCCACCTGTTGGTGGAATCGGAACCGCAGCGCGGCACCACCATCACCGTCGAGCTGCCCCTCGGCGGCACCGGCAGTCAACCGATCAGCGTAGGGAGCGCTCCATGACCCACCGTCTGCTCATCGTCGACGACGAAGAAAGCGTGGTCAGCTTTCTCAAGCTGCTTTTCGAGGAGGAGGGATTCCTGGTCGAAACGGCCGGCTCCGTCGGCGAGGCGCGGCAGCACCCACCGCGCAGCTTCGACCTCTGCCTGTGCGACATCATGATGCCCGATGGCAATGGCCTCGACCTGCTGCGCGAGTTCCGGGAGAGCGACCCTCACACTTCGATGATCATGATGACCGCCTACACCTCGACCAAGTCGGCGATCGAGGCCATGAAGCTGGGCGCCTACGACTACATCTCGAAGCCCTTCGACGTCGAAGAGCTCAAGGTGTTGGTGCAGAAGGCCCTCGCCACCGCCGAGCTGGTCGACGAAAACGTCTACCTGCGGCGCGAGCTCGAGCAGAAGTACACCTTTTCGAACATCATCGGCCGCAGCCCCAACATGCAGGCCATCTTCTCCGTCGTCGACCGCGTCGCCAAGACCTCGTCGACGGTGCTGATTCGCGGCGAGAGCGGCACCGGCAAGGAGCTGATCGCGCGGGCCATCCACTTCGGGAGTCAGCGCTCGAGCCGGCGCTTCCTCTCGATCAACTGCGGCGCCCTGCCCGAGAACTTGCTCGAGAGTGAGCTCTTCGGCCATGAACGGGGCGCCTTCACCGGCGCCGTGCGGGAAAAGAAGGGCCTGTTCCAGGAAGCCGACGGCGGCACCCTCTTCCTCGACGAGATCGGCGAGATGACCCCCACCATGCAGGTCCGCCTGCTGCGCGCTCTGCAGGAGAAGGTGGTGCGCAAGGTCGGCGGCAACAGCGAGGAGCCGGTCGACGCTCGCATCATCGCCGCCACCAACCAGGCCTTGGAGGAGCGCATCGCCGAGGGCGAGTTTCGCGAGGACCTCTTCTACCGCATCAACGTGATTCCGATCGAGCTGCCGCCGCTGCGCGAGCGCCGCGAGGACATCCCGCTGCTGGTCGACCATTTCATCACCAAGTACAGCGAGCAGATGGACATGGAGCCGAAGAAGGTCTCCGTCGAGGCGATGAAGGCCCTCGAGGGCTACGACTGGCCCGGCAACGTGCGCGAGCTCGAGAACGTCGTCGAGCGCACCCTCGCCCTGACCACCGGCTCGACCCTGACCTCGAAGGACCTGCCCGACGCCATCTTCAGCCACCGCAGCTCGAACCCGACGACGGTCCAGCTACCGGAGGACGGCCTCGACCTCGAGAGCTACCTCGAGCGGGTGCGCGGCCAGCTCATGGCGCAGGCCCTCGAGCGCTGCGGCGGAGTCCAGACCCAGGCCGCCGAGCTGCTGGGAATGAGCTTCCGCTCTTTCCGCTACTACGCCAAGAAAGCCGGGTTGAAGGACTTCCAGGGAGGCTAGCTGAGAAAGGCTGCTTCGGCCCGGAAACAGGTTGCCGATGAGCTTTTCAGCAGCCTGCTAGGGGGACTTCAGCTCAAGGCGAAGAAGCTGCCGGGAGATCGCTCGACCACAGGCCGCGGTCGATGGTGCCGAGATAGAGCCGATCGCCGACCGTGCGGACGGCCGAGACCCGCGACGCCGCCACCGGCAGGGTGACCTCGATCAAGCGGGCGGCGGTGCGGTCCCACAGACGGGCGGATTTTTCGCCGAGGATCAGTGAGCCATAGCGGCGATGGCCGGTGGCCAAGGCCCGCGCCGGCTGGTCGAGAAGCCGCCGCCAGGGCTCGTCGCCCGTTGCGCGGTGCCAAAGTCCGTCCTCGCTGGCGTAGAGCAGGCTGCCGCCGGCGGCGACCCGGCCGCTGCTGGCCGGTGCCGCCACGGAGGTCACCTCGCCATTCGACCAGCGCAGGAGCCGAGCTCCGGCGCTCAGCCACAGGCCACTCGGCGTCAAGGCCAGGCCCTGGCCCTCGGCGAGAGCTTCCGGCAGCGGCCGGAAGACGCCTCCGGCGGATTCGAAGAGGCCGTTGCGACTTCGCACCACGGCCCGTTCGCCCACCGTCGCCAGCTCCTCGAAGCGACCTTCCCCGACCTCCCGCACCACACGCCAATCGGCGCCGATCCGCTCGTAGAGCCCATCTTCGGTGGCAGCGAGCAAACGCGGGCCCGCCACCGCCAGATCGAGCACCGACGGCAGGCCTCGCTGGGGCCGTTGGAATCCGTCCTTGCTCGAGTAAATCCCGGAGGCCGGCCCGGCGTGGTTCACCGCCGCCAGAACCTGCTCTCCGGAAACCGCCAGTGCCGCAATGCGGACGTTGGTCATGCCGCGGGCCGAGCGCTCGAAGGACGCCCCGCCGTCGTCCGAGCGCCAGACTCCCGAGCCTTCCGTCGCCAGCCAGACTCTCTCGCCCCGGTGCGCGATGTCGAGAACGGCGAGCTGCGCACTGGTGCGCCGCTGCCAGCTCTCGCCACCATCACGACTGCGGTAGAGGCCACCCACCGTCCCGGCGAGAAGATCGCCGCCGGCGAGGGCCGCGAAAGAAGGCGTGCGACGCCAGGCCAGCCCCTCGCGGAAGCGGGTCCAGCTAGTGCCGCCGTTGCGGCTGCGATAGACCCAGCCGCAGGTCGAGGCCCACAGGGTGCCCGGCTGCTCCGGCACCGGCACCAGGCGGAAGACCTCGCTGTCGAGAGCCATGCCTTCGAACACTCCCTGCCAGCTACGGCCGCCATCGAGGCTGCGATAGGCGCGCCGCCAGGTACCGGCGATCACCCGCTCCGGGTCCGCCGGATCGATCCACAGGCTGGTGACCTTCTGGATCTCGGGCACCTGGCCGGTCAGAGGCTGCCAGCTCGCGCCGTCGTCGCGCGACCCGTAGACACCGCTGCGAGTGCCGGCATAGAGGCGGCCTGCAGCCCGGGCGAGGGTGTAGATCTGCTCTCCCGGCAGTCCTTCGCTGCGGCTGCGCCAGGTGTGACCGCCATCGTCCGACAGCACCACCGAGCCACCGCCCCAGACGCCCCACAGAGCGGCCCACAGGCGATCCGACGTCTCGACGACGAGGTCGCCGACCACCCAGCCGCCCAACGGCGTCGCGACGCCCAGCTCACGCCACGAGTCGCCGCCGTCCGGGGAGCGGTAGATCTGCCCCGAAGAGGTACCCGCCCACAGCGTCTCCGGCTCCTCCGGATGGAGGGCGAGGCTGCGCACATCGGCCCCGAAGAGGGGCACTGACTGCCAGTCGAGGTCAGCGGCGGGTGAGACCGGCTGCGCGAAGGCCGCAGTCGTCCAACAGAGAACGGCGAGCACCAGGATCGGAATCCGTCCCAAAACTCGTCGCCGTCGAGGCTGCGCTAGCCCGCCCTTCTCACGAGGTTTCCTCGCGAGAGACCGTAGGTTCTTGAAGATGCAAGGCTTCCGTCGCTGCCACGACGCAGCCGTACTCGACGTACTGCGAGGAGAGCAGGCGACGGAAAACGCAGCAGATTCACGGACATACGGACGCGCAGCGGAAAGCTCGTGAGAAGGGCGGGCTAGAGAAAAAGCCGACACCCCGCGACGATAGCACCGCCGAGGGCCAGCCCGGCCTTCCACCACCTGGTCTGAGAAGGTCGGGCTAGACTCGGTCACCGATGCCACCCTGGTCGCTTCTCGATCTCGTTCCGGGCCTCTACTTCGCGGCCTGTGCCGCTGCCGGCCTGTGGGCTTTGAAGCGCTGGTTCGACGCCCTTCCCAAAGCCACCACCGGACTCTTTCTCGCCCTGGTGCTGGCGCTCTTCGGACAAGAACTCTTCGGCGGCCAGATCCTCTTGCCGGTGGACAACCTGCGCGGCTTCCACCCCTTTCGCCAGCTCACCCCCGCGGATCCTCCCGGAAATCACCTCCAAGGCGACCAGATCGCCCTCTTCACTCCACTGGCGGCGAGCGCGCGCCGGGCCCTGGCGGCAGGACGCTGGCCGCTGTGGGATGCCGACAGCGGTGCTGGCCTGCCGCTGCTGGCGATCCCCGAGACCCAGCTCTTCCACCCCTTCCGGCTGATCGCCCTGCCGCTGCCCCTCGAGCGGGCCGCCGGCGTCGTCGCCAGCCTCCAGGTACTCACCGCCCTGAGCTTCGCTTTCCTGTTCTTCCGCCGCCTCGGCAGCTCTCCGTCCGCCGCCACCTTCGCGGCCCTCGCCTTTGGCCTCGGCGGCTTCATTCAGCTCTGGCTCGGCTGGCCCCGGGGCGCCGTCGGCGCCCTCCTCCCGGCCGTGCTCTACGCCGTGCTGCGAATCTGCGATCGTGGCAGTCGCCGCGACCACGCCCTGCTGATCGTGACGGTGCTCGGCATTCTGGGCGCCGGCGACCCGGAGGTCGCCGGCTACGCCCTCGTCGCCGCCATCGGCTGGTTGATCTTCCGCCTCGCCCACTCGGCTCCGGCGGCGCGCCCAGCGATCGGCCGGCGAGCCCTCTTCGCCGGACTCCTGGCGGCCACCATCACCGCTCCGCTCTTGCTCCCGCAGTCCCACTGGACCTCGGAGACCACCGAAGCCCACGTGGTGCGAGAACGCAGCCGCAACGCCCAGCAGCAGGATCCTCTCGGGCTCACCACCCTCGGCACCGCGGAAAAGCGTCGCCAGGCCTTCCAAGAGGCCACCGCCCGCCTCAAGCCGCTGGTCGCGGCCGGGGCCTATCAGGAGCACCGCCAGGCCCTCTATCCCGGCCCCGTCAACCGCAACGAGGATGCCGCCGCCTTCGTCGGCACGACCAGCCTGTTGCTCGCTCTGCTGGTAGTCGTGACCGGCGGAGCGCGGCGCGGCAACGGCTTCTGGATCGCTTCCGGCGCCCTGGCGTTCTGCGCCATCCTGGGGCTGCCACCGCTGCCCCAACTGCTCGACGGACTTTGGCCCTTCGGCCCGTCGGCGAGCTTCCATCGCCGCCTCGCCCTGTTCTTGGCGCTGGCGACGGCAGCCCTCGCCGCCCACGCCCTCGATCGCCTCGACCGGTCCCGCGGCCGGGCGACGCTGGTGGCGGGTGGTCTCGGGCTGGCGATCTGGTGGGGTACTCCGGCCGGCGAGGCGATGTGGCCAGCGCTGGCAGTCCTGATCCTGGCCTGGGCGCTGCTCCTCGGCTGCCCGCGACGCTACCGCGCCCTCGCCCTCGGCATCCTGCTCACGGCGGAGCTCCTGCTGCTCCATGGCGGCGCCAATCCGGCCATGCCGCGACACCTCTACTTCCCGACGCCGCCGACGATCGAGTTCCTGCAGCAGGCCCGCCAACAGGAGCCCGGCAGCCGCCTCGCCGCCACCCACCGCGTCCTGTTACCGCGCATGGCCAGCATCTACGGCCTCGGCGACGTGCGCCCGGGTCGACTCCAGCCCGAGATCTACGCGCGCCTCGCCGGCTTTCTATCGGCACCCGAGGTCGACCTCGACGACCCTCGTCTCGACCTCCTCGGGGTGCGCTGGCTGCTCACCGCACCGGACGCCGATCTCCCCGGCGAGCCCTCCTTCGGCGATGCCAGCGGGCAAATTTGGGAACGCCCGAATCCCCTGCCCCGGCTCTTCCTGCCACCGGCGACGGAGCTTGTCGGCGACCAGCCTTGGGCTCAGCGCCTGGCCAGCCTCGATCCCCATCGGACGGCTCTGGTCCGTGCCGGCCCGGAACGCGATACCCCCTGGCAGGCCAGCCACCACGCAGCATCCGCTCTCGAGTTCCGAGCCGTCGACGACCAACGGCTGACGGCCCGGATCGACCTCGCGGAGGAGCGGCTGATGGCCAGCTCGATCTACCAGGACGGCGGCTGGCGCCTGCTGGTCGATGGACGCCGACACCCCACCCAGCTCGCCAACGGCCCGCTGCTGGCGGCCTGGCTGCCGGCGGGCGATCACTCCCTGGAGCTGCTCTATCGCCCGCGGCGCTTCCTCCTCGGCATGCTCCTCGCCGCCCTCGGCAGCGCGATCGCAGCCGCCTGGCTGGGCGCCCCCAAGGGCCGGCCGACGGCCGTCTGAGCATCACCACCCAAGGAGCTCCCCAACCGCCGGGATCTTCTCCCGATCGCATATAAGATTTACATTAATTACTTTTTACACTAAAATTCTTACCCTCTGTATGGCAGAGATCTTTTTTGCTCTAGAGGAGGGTTCACATGAAGCGCTGGATTTCGATCCTGATCGTCTCGCTCGCGCTGCCGACCGCAGCCGCCGCTCAAACCATCGACGGCACGGTCTTCCGCGACTACAACGCCAACGGCACCTGCGATTCCACCGGCGGAAGCTGCGATGGCTCCCTCGAGCCCGGCATCGCCGGAGTCCGCGTCGATGCCTTCGACGCCAGCGGAGCCGCCGCCGGTGATTCCCCGCGCATCACCGCCGCCGATGGCTCCTTCACTCTGACCGGCGTCAGCGGCAGCGTGCGCCTCGAGTTCACTCTGCCGAGCGGTGGCGGGCTCGACTTTCTGGCTCCCGGCGCCGCCGGTCCGTCGACGGTCGCCTTCGCCAGCGGCGGAGACACGGTCGAGGTGGGTTTCAACAATCCGGCCGATTTCTGCCCCACCAATCCTCGCTTCGTGGTGAGCTGCTTCACCAACGGCGATCCGATGCACCCCTCGAACGTCGCCGAGCCGGTGATCGTCTCCTTCGAGTATGACGACGAAGGAGATGACACCAGTATCAACCGCGACAAACAGACGGAGGTCGCCCAAGCGGCCCTCGGACCGGTCTGGGGTCTGGCCTACGACCGCGACCGCCAGTTCCTCTACAGCGCCGCCCTGCTCAAGCGTCACGTCGGCCTCGGCCCCGGCGGCATCGGCGCCATCTACCGCACCAACCTCGCCACCGGCGTGACCGATGCCAGCCCCTTCTTCGACTTCGGGGCCAGCGCTGGCAGCGTGCTCGACAACGCTACCCGCTTCAGCATGCCGGCCGGCTCGGGCTCGACCCCGGACCGCTTCGGCGACAACATCGATCCCTCCACCTTCGGCCAGGCGGCGACCGTCGGTTTCGGCGATCTCGAGCTCTCGGAGGACGGTGCCACGCTATTCGTCACCAACCTGGCGGACCGCACCGTCTACCGCCTCAACACCTCCGGCACGGTGAGCGCCAGCGCCATTCCCGGGGCTCCCTGGCTCGCCACCAACCCCGGCGGCGGCACCGCCCGGGCCTGGGGCCTCGACGTTCAGGACGGCCTGCTCTACGTCGGCGTGGTGTCGGACGCTGCCCCCCTCGCCTTCCAGGTCTACATCTGGGACGGCACGGCCTGGAGCACCGCCTTTGCCAGCCCGGTGCCGCTGACCTATCAGCGCCAGCTCAGCGACCGCACCCCCGACGCCACCGACTTCTGGCGCCCCTGGACCTTCACCTACACCGGCAGCGAGGTCGACACCAACGCCAGCGCCACTCCGGCCAACATCGACTACGCCATTCCCCAGGCCATTCTCGCCGACCTCGAAGTCGAGCCCGGCGGCATCATGACCCTCGGCTTCATGGATCGCGGCGGCCTGCAGTACGGCTATGAAACCCCCGAGCCGGACGACACCAGTGCCGGCGATATCGACATCTCCTACTGGCCCGCCGGCGACACCCTGCGCGCCACCCGCTCCGGCGCCAACTGGGTGATCGAGAACGGCGTCGGCGGCTCCGGCGCCAACCCCTTCGGTCCCGGCGGTCGCGAGTTCTTCGACGACCTTCCGGACTGGGTCGCCGGCGATCAAGCCGCCTTCTTCTCCCACGACGTCGGCGCCGGTGGTCTGCTGATGCGCAAGGGCAGCGGCGAGGTGGCGGCCACCTCCTCGGACCAGGTGCGCCCCTTCTCCGGCTCGATGGCCTTCTTCGACCTCGCCGATGGCAGCTCGGACCGCTCCCTCGAGGTCTTCTTGGACACCACCTCGACGGACTTCTCGAAGGCCGGCGGCCTGGGCGACATGGAGTTGCTCTGCCCGCCGGCGCCGATCCAGGTCGGCAACCGCGTGTGGTGTGACGACGTCAACCGCAACGGCATCCAGGATCCCGGCGAGGCCGGCATCAACGGCGTCACTGTCCGCCTCGACTGCGGCGCCGACGGTAGCGCCACCGCCATGACCAGCGGCGACGGCAACTACCTGTTCAGCGCTTTGGGCGCCAACCCGATTCCTCCCGGCGCCATCTGCACCCTGTCGATCGATCCCTCGACCATGCCGGGCTTCCCCAGCGGCTGCGTCGATCCGGCCTTCGCCAACGTCGGCTCGCCGAGTGATCCCGGCAGCGACCTGCGCGACAACGACGGCGTTCCGATGGCCTCGCAGGTGGAGGTTCCGGTCACCGTCGGCGGCCCGGGAGCCAACGATCACAGCTACGACTTCGGCTTCCGCACCCCGCCGCAGCCGCTCCTGACGGCGGTCAAGACCGACGCCATTCCGGTCGGCGGCGACGGCGATGGCGACGGCATGCTCGATGGCGGCGACACCCTGAAGTACACCGTCACCATCACCAACAACGGCGATGGCGTCGCCACCGCCGCCAACTTCGCCAGCTCGATCGACGCCAGCACGAGCCTGGTGGTGGGATCGGTGATGACCAGCCAGGGCACCGTCACCACCGGCAACACCGCCGGCGACAGCAGCATCGCCATCGACCTCGGGGATGTCGCCGCCGGCGGTACGACGGTCACGGTGATGTACGAAGTGACCCTCGCCAACCCGATTCCGGACGGCGTCACCGAGGTGGTCTGTCAGGGCTCCCTGACCTCCACCAACCATCCCCCGGTGTCGACCGATGACCCCGACACCCCGGACTCCACGGATTCGACGGACACCCCCGTCGACGCGGCACCGGAGGTCAGCGCCAGCAAGATCGACGCACTACAGGTCGACGGTGACTTCGACGGCCGCGCCGATGCCGGCGACACCATCCGCTACACCGTCGAGGTGCGCAACGACGGCGACGCCAGCGCCCTCGCCACCGTCTTCACCACCGCGGTCGACGCCAGCACCAGCCTGGTGGTCGGCTCGGTGACCACCAGCCAGGGCACGGTGACCACCGGCAACACCGCCGGCGACACCAGCGTGGCGGTCGACATCGGCACCCTCGCCGGAGCCGGCAGCTCCGTCACCATCACCTTCGATGCGGTGGTCGACTCGCCGCTGCCGGCCGGAGCCTCCGAGGCCACCTGCCAAGGCTCGGTGACCGGCAGCAACATCCCGACCACACCGACGGACGATCCGGACGATCCCACCGGCAGCACCGACCCGACGGACACACCCCTCGATCTGGGGGAGGACTTCGGCGATGCGCCGGATTCCTACACCACTACGGCCAGCCCGAGCCACCGTCTCGACGGCACCACCGGGATCTACCTCGGTGCCTGTGTCGACAGCGAGTCGGCCGGTCAGCCGGCTCCGGCCGGTACCGCCGCCGATGGCGACGATGCCAACGACGCCGGTAGCCCCGCGGCCGTCCTCGGTACCTGCAGCGGCAACGACGATGAGGACGGCGTCACCTTCGACACCATGATCATCGCCTGCGCCATGGCCCAGGTGACGGTGGCTTCGGCCGGCGGCGGCAGCCTCAACGCTTGGATCGACTTCGACCGTGACGGCCAGTTCGACCACCCGGCCGAACGGATCGTCGACGACCGCACCCTCACCGGTAGCGACACGATCCAGTTCATGGTTCCCTGCAGCGCCACCGCCGGGGCCACCTACGCCCGCTTCCGGGTCGATTCGGAAGGCGGACTGACGCCCACCGGCAGCGCCGACAACGGCGAGGTCGAGGACTACCAGGTGACCCTCAAGGGGGTCGACCTCGGCGATGCGCCGGACTCCTACGGCACCACCGCCGGCGTCGGCGGAGCGAGCCATGGGGTCGATGCCACCAGCCCGCTCTACCTCGGCGCCTGCGTCGACACGGAGATGGACGGCCAGCCGGCGACCGCCGGCGATCCGGCCAGCGGCGACGACGGCGGTGCCGGCACCGCCACCGTCGGCACCTGCGCCGTCACCAACGACGACGAGGACGGCGTCACCTTCGACTCGATGGTGATCGCCTGTGCCTCCAGCAACCTCACGGTCACCGCCAACGCCGCCGGCATCCTCGATGGCTGGCTCGATTTCGACGCCGATGGCGCCTTCCAGGCGGACGAGCGAATCTTCAGCGGCCAGGCCCTCGCGGCCGGCAGCAACGCGCTGAGCTTCAACGTCCCCTGCGACGCCGAATCCGGCACCACCTATGCCCGCTTCCGGCTATCGAGTAGCGGCATCGCCAGCCCCACCGGCTCGGCGATGGACGGTGAGGTCGAGGACTACGACGTCACCACCAAGGGAATCGATCTCGGCGACGCCCCGGACTCCTACGGCACCACGCTCGGCGCCAGCGGAGCCCAGCACGCCGTCGATCCGGCGACGCCGCTCTACCTCGGCGCCTGCGTCGACACCGAGAGCGACGGCCAGCCGGCCACCGCCGGCGACCCGGCGGACGGCGACGACAACAATGCCGGCCTGTCGACGATCGGGACCTGCGTCGGCAACGATGACGAGGACGGCGTCACCTTCGACTCCATGATCGCCGCCTGCGGCTCGGCGGACATCACCGTCACCGCCTCGCAGTCGGGTCAGCTCCATGCTTGGCTCGATTTCGACGGCGACGGCGTCTTCCAGGCGGACGAACAGATCTTCGACAACCAGGCGGTGCCCGCCGGCTCCTTCAACTTGAGCTTCGGCGTGCCCTGCGAGACGGAATCAGGCAACACCTACGCCCGCTTCCGAATCTCCAACTCGAGCAGCCTCGGCCCCACCGGCCCGGCGATGGACGGTGAGGTCGAGGACTACGACGTCACCACCAAGGGAATCGACCTCGGCGACGCGCCGGACTCCTACGGCACCACGATGGCTGCCGGCGGTGCCCAGCACGCGGTCGATCCGGCGACGCCGCTTTACCTCGGCGCCTGCGTCGACACCGAGAGCGACGGCCAGCCGGCCGCCACCGCCGGCGATTCGGCGAACGGCGACGACAGCAATGCCGGCCTATCGGAGCTCGGCACCTGTGCCGGCAATGACGACGAGGACGGCGTCACCTTCGACTCGATGGTGATCGCCTGCGGCTCGACGGATCTCACCGTCGTGGCTTCCCAGGCCGGTCTCCTCGACGCTTGGCTCGACTTCGACGGCGACGGCGCCTTCCAGGGCGACGAGCAGATTTTCGCCAACCAGGCGCTGGCACCGGGTACGACACCGCTGAGCTTCGACGTCCCCTGCGAGGTCGTTTCGGGGGTCACCTACGCTCGCTTCCGCGCCTCCTCCGCCGGTGGCCTCGGCCCCGACGGAGTGGCGATGGACGGCGAGGTCGAGGACTACGACGTCACCGCCAAGGGCCTCGACCTCGGCGACGCGCCGGATTCCTACGGCACCACGGTGGCCGCCAACGGTCCGCGTCACGCCGTCGATCCGGCAACCGCTCTCTACCTCGGCGCCTGCGTCGACACCGAGAGCGACGGCCAGCCGGTGGGGAGCGGCGCCGACGGCGACGACCTCGGCATCGGCACCTCGACCCTCGGCACCTGCAGCGGCAACGACGACGAGGACGGCATCGTCTTCGACTCGATGGTGATCACCTGCGCCTCAGCGGATCTCACCGTCACCGCCGCCGCCAGCGGCCGTCTCGACGCCTGGATCGACTTCGATACGGACGGCGTCTTCCAGCCGGACGAGCAGGTGTTCAGCGACCAGGCGGTGGCCGCCGGCGGCACGCCGCTGACCTTCGACGTTCCCTGCGACGCCACCGTCGGCGACACCTACGCCCGCTTCCGCCTGTCGAGCGTTGGTGGCCTCGGCCCCCAAGGCCCGGCGATGGACGGCGAGATCGAGGACTACCGGATCAGCGTCAAGGGAATCGACCTCGGCGATGCCCCGGCGCCCTATCCGACCACCCTCGGCGACGACGGAGCGCGCCATGTGGTGTTGGCGACGGGCAATCCGACCCTCGGTGTCGCGGTCGACACGGAGCCCGACGGCGTGCCCTCGACCAGCCACATGGGCGACGACCTCGCCGGTACGGACGATGAGGACGGGGTTTCGAACCCGGGCGTCGTGGTGCCGGGAACGGACGCCACGGTCACCCTGACCGGCGGTGCCACCGGCGGTCTGGTGGATGCCTGGATCGACTTCAACGCCGACGGCGACTGGAGCGATCCGGGCGAGCAGATCGCCACCTCCGTGGCGCTGGCGGCCGGTGCCTCCCTCGACCTCACCTTCGCCGTGCCGCCGGGATCGCCGATGGGCGAGACCTGCTCGCGCTTCCGCATCTCGAGCGCCGGCGGCCTGACCCCGACGGGTCTGGCGATGGACGGTGAGATCGAGGACTATCCGATCGCCATCGGCGTCGAAGACCCGGTGATCGGCATCGCCCAGGAGGTCAAGTCCCTCGAGCGCACGGAAGGCGTGCTGCACGAGATCACCTTCGAGATCAAGGTCGACAACTTCGGCAACGTGCCGCTGACGACGGTGCAGGTGGACTCGGAGCTGGCGGACTGCCTGTCCGAGGCCGTCGGCTACACCGTACTGGAGGTGTCGAGCGACGACCTGACGGTCAACGGCGCCTTCGATGGCGACGGGGATCCGCGGATCCTGTCCGGAAGCGATGCCATCGAGGTCGGCGAAAGCGGCAGCGTGCTGGTCAGCTTCGAGCTCGATCCGGGCAACAACTCGGGGCCCTACGCTTGCTCGAGCATCGGCACCGCTTCGAGCCCCGAGGGCACCGAGGTGATGGACGTCAGCCAGGAAGGTCCGGAATCTGATCCGGACGTCAACGGCGACCCCCGCGACAACGATGAGCCGACGACCTTCGGGGTCACCATCTCGGTGCTCGAGATTCCCACCGTCGGCGAGGTCGGCCTCTTCCTCCTGGCCTCTCTTCTGTTGCTTGCCGGCTGCGGGCTCCTCCGCCGTCGCGCCAGCGACCTCTAGAGCAGCCGGCGCCCGATCCCCTCATCGGGCACGGCACTTCTCTGGGCCGCCTCCGTCAGGAGGCGGCCACTTTTTTTTGCCTCGGCCTTCTCCGCGAGAGGCTGTATGGCCTGGCAGCAGAGAACCGGCGAGCGAGTCCGGCTAGCCTGGAGGTCGCAGCAGAGGACGACGGACCGCCAGCACCAGGCCGAGGAAGAGCACCGAGAGCAGGGTGGCGACGGCGAACAGGAAGGCATAGGAGGTGGCATCGGCAAGCAGGCCGGAGGTCGAGCTCGCGACCATCTTGCCCACCACCTCGAGAGAGGCCAGCAGGGTGTAATGGGTGGCACCGATGCGCTTGTCGACGCGGCTCATCATGTAAGCAAACATCGCCGTGGTGAGAGCACCCCCGAAGAACTGCTCACCGCAGGTCACCACGATGACGGCCTCGGCAGAGGTGCCCACGACCGCCAGAAGCCACTGACCGGCGAGCGGCAGAATGCGGAACAGCGCGGCCCACAGAATCGCCCGCAGGGGGTCGAGGCGCGAGGCCACAACTCCTCCCAGCACCGAGCCTGCAATCGAGAACACCATTCCCCAGGTGCCGACCCAGAGACCGATCTGAGCCTGTTCGAAGCCGGCGTCCACCAGAAAGGGCTTGAACATGGCGTCGGCGAAGGACTCGCCGGTCTTGTAGGTCAGCACCACCAGCAACAGCCAGAGCCCCCCGGGAGCCCTCAAGGAGGTTCCGAGAGCGCGCAGAATGGCTCCCAGACGAGGCGCATCGAGGGCACTCGGTGGCGGCGTCTCGCGGAAGGCGAGAACCCGGATCCCGGCGATCAACACCAGCGCTCCCATCGCCAGGAACAGTCCCTTCCAGCCCACCCACTGGCTCGCCCAGACGAGTAGTCCACCGCCGGTGAGAATGCCGATCTTGTAGCCCACCACCTGAGCGATGTTGCCGTAGCCGAGCTCTTCCGGCCGCAGCAGATCCACCGCCAGGCCGTCGACCGCGACATCGAGGGTGGCGGCGCAAAAGTTCATCGCCAAGACCAGCAACAGAAGCTCCGTCAGCCCATCCGTCGCCGACAGCGTCGCGGCCAGGAAACAGGTGGCGGCGAGGCCTCCCTGGAGCGGCAGGATCCAAGACCGGCGAGCCCCGAGGGGGCCATGGCGATAGCGATCGACCAGCGGTGACCACAGGAACTTCAGCAGCCAGGGCAGACCGAGGGCGGAGGCCAGGCCGATGCCGGTGAGGGAGACCCCCTCGCCCCGCAGGTAGACCGGCAGCGCCAGGATCTGAAAACCGTACGGCAGCCCCTGGACGAAGTACAGAACCCAGAGAACGGAGAGCCGGCGCATGGCCGGCATTCTAGGCCGGGTCGGGCTCGATGTAGCGATCGATCACCGCCGCACCGCAGGCATCGCCCCAGACATTGACGGTGGTGCGGAAACGGTCGAGCAACCAATCGACGGCCAAGATCAGAGCCGTTCCCTCGAGCGGCAGGCCCACCGCCTGCAGCACGATCACCATGGTCACCAGGCCGGCCTGGGGAATGCCCGCCGCGCCGATGGCGGCGAGAGTGGCAGTGAGGAAGATCATCACCTGCTGACCCACCGTCAGATCGATACCCACCGCCTGGGCGATGAAGATCGCCGCCACCGATTCGTAAAGGGCGGTGCCGTCCATGTTGATGGTGGCGCCCAGGGGCAGCACGAAGTAGGTCGCCTTACGCGACACCTTGTTGTTGTCTTCGACCGCCTCGATGGTCAGCGGCAAGGTCGCCGACGACGACGCGGTGGAGAAAGCGGTGAGCAAAGGCGCCGCCATGTTGTAGAGGTAGGGCAAGGGATTCCGCCGGCCGACCAGCCACAGGATCAGCGGCAGCACCACCAGGGCGTGCACCGCCAAGCCGAGAATCACTGTCAGCATGTACTTGCCCAAGCCACCGATCAGGGTGCCGAGATCGCCGGCCTCGCCGAAACGCCCGGCCACCAGCCCGAAGACGCCCAGGGGAGCCATCCACATCACCAGGTAGACGATCTTCATCATCGCCTCGTTGAGGCCGTGGAAAAAGGCGATCACCGGCGCTCCGGGCTTGCCGATGGTGGTCAGAACGCCCCCCAGAACGAGCGAGAAGACGATCACCGGCAGGATCTGCAGGTTGGCCATCGCCCCGAAGATGTTGTCCGACAGGAACGACAGCATGATGTCGGCGAAGCCGAGGTCACGCTTCGCCGCCACCTGCTCCGGGATCGACTCGACGTTGAAGGGCACGCCGATGCCGGGCCTGATCAGGTTCACCATCACGATGCCCAGGAAGACCGCGATGCCGGTGGTGGCGGCGTAGTAACCGACCGTTCGAAGGCCGACTCGGCCGAGCCGGCGAACGTCCCCCAATCCGGTGATGCCGACGATCATCGAGGCCATGATCAGGGGAACGATGATCATCTTGAGGGCGCGCAGGAAGAGCGTTCCCATCCAGTCGAACATCGTCATGCGCTCACCGAAGAGCTGCACTCCGACAAAGGCCAGCACGATGCCGGCGACGATGCCGATCAGGATGATGGTGTTGTGGCGATCGTTCATGCTCCCTCCGCAGTCATGGATGGCAGGGCGATAGCATACCGCCCGATGCTCTCCCTGCGAGATCCAGTCCATGGCTTCATCCGTGCCGACTCCCTCGAAGCGGCGCTGATCGACAGCGCACCCCTCCAGCGGCTGCGCTCGATCCGCCAGCTCGGACTCACCCATTTGGTGTTTCCGGGAGCCGAGCACAGCCGGTTCAGCCATGCCCTGGGCGCCATGGAGCTGGCCGGCCGGGCCTACGACTCGCTAGCCGCGAAGAGCGGCGGCCGGCTGCCCGAGAGCCGAACCTGCCGGGAGCGCCGCCTGGTGCGCGCCGCCGCCCTGCTCCACGACATCGGCCACGCCCCCTTCAGCCATTCCGCCGAAGAGCTCTTCGAGGAAGGCATCGATCACGAGGAGATGACCCGCCGGCTGCTGCGCCTGGACGAGCTCCAGGTGCCCTTCGAGCGCCATGGCGACGGCTTGACGGCGGCCGACGTCGACGAGCTCCTCGCCGGCCGCGGAGACCCGCTGCTGGGACAGATCATCAGCGGCGAGCTCGACGTCGACAAGATGGACTACCTGCTGCGCGACAGTCTCTTTTGCGGCGTGCGCTAAGGCAACTTCGACCTCGAGCGCCTGCTCGACACCATCGTGCCGGTGCGCGATCCGGAGACAGAGCGCTGGGGCCTGGGGGTCGAAGAGGGCGGCGTCCACGCCCTCGAAGCCCTGATCATGGCGCGCTACTACATGTTCGCTCAGGTCTACTACACGGTGGTCAGCAAGGCCCTCGAGCTGCACCTCAACCATTGGCTGAAGTCCGAGGGCTGGCGATGGCCGGCAGAGCCGCGGGCTTTCCTCGAGCAAGACGACGTCACCGTCATCACCCGCATGCGAACGTCATCGGATCCCCACGCCCGCGCCGCGATCCGCCGCGGCGGACACTTCCCCCTCGCCTTCGAGACCCGCGAGCACCTGCGGAACGAAGAACGGCAGCGCTTCGAAGGCCTGCTCCCGGAGCTCTCGGCCCGCTTCGGGCCGGGCAACCTGCTGATCTCTCACTCGGCCAAGGATCCCCACCGCATGGCCGCCAGCCGCATGCTGGTGCGCCGCCAGAGCGGTGCTCTCGAGCCGGTCGAGCAGTTCAGCCACTTCCTGCGCCATCTGGCGCGCATCGACCGCTACCGCATCTATGCCCGCGGTGAGCTGCGCGATGCGGTGGCGACGGCCGTCGAGGAGCGTTGGCCATGACTCCCAGCACCCGCCTTTACCTGGTTCGCCACGGCATCACCGCCGCCAACCGCGAAATGCGTTTCGTCGGCGACCGCGACGATCCCCTGACGCGAGAGGGAGAGAGCCAGGCGACGGGCCTGGCCGGCATGCTCGAAGCCGTCGGCCTGAGCGCCGTCTACGCCAGCCCGGCGCGTCGGGCTCAGAGCACCGCCGCCCCCCTCGGGCAGGCCTGCCGTTTGGTCGTCCAGACCGAGCCGAAGCTCAAAGAGATGGCCTTCGGTGACTGGGAAGGCCTCCACATGGCCGACATCCGGGCCCGCGACGACGGCGATCTGCTCGGCCGCTGGCTGGCGGACCCGGAGCTCGCCCCGCCCGGCGGTGAGTCGCTGGCCGCCGTGCAGCGCCGCCTGACCGCTTTGGCGGACAACCTGGTCCAGCGTCATCGCGGTGAGTCCATCGCCCTCGTGACCCATATCGGCCCCATCAAGGCACTGCTCTATGCCGCCCTCGGCACGCCCCTCGCCAACGCCCGCCGGATGATGCTCGACCCGGCCTCGGTTCAGATCATCGACTGGGGAAAATCACCCACCGTTCGCCTGGTCAATGCCACGCCGAATCTCGATCAGGCGGCGCGGCCCGGTACCGCCCTGCTGCCGTGAGGGCGCACCAACTTTCGCGGAATTACGTTAGTATTCGCCTTCCGCGGGCCAATCCAGGGACAGTCCAGCGCGCCCTTCGCAGCGGCGGGCTCGGCGCGAGAGCACAAGGTCTCGATGCGACAAGGCCTCCCTGCAAAAAACGCTGCAGACGGACCTGCGGACCTCGGGACCGGAACACCCTGAGACAGCCGCTGGAGACCTCGAACGAGCGCCCGCGCCGTGACGAGGCGGGGACGACGGAAGAGATTTCGAGATGGTGAAGGCAGAAGGGGCCCTGGCATGGCACATGTGCTGATCGTCGAGAAGGATCGAGTGCTGGCGACGGCGATCGAAGATCGTCTGCGCGCCGCCGGCCATTCGATCGACCTCCGCGAGGCCGCCGAGCAACTCACCGCCAAGCCACCGGCCGGCAGCGTCGGCACCATCATCCTGGGCATCGACCGCGGCGACGAGCCCCGCCCCGAAGCCGTGGCGCAGCTCCTCGACCAGTTCGCCGGTCGCCTGCCGTTGATCGCCCTGTCGGCCAGCGAAGACCGCGAGCACCGCCTCGCCGCCCTCAAGGCCGGGGCCCTCGAGTTCATGACCAAGCCGGTCGACCTCGAGGAGCTGACCCTGCGCGTCGACCGGCTGGCCGGCAGTCCCGACGACATTTTCGAAGGCAATCTGGCGACCTATGCCCCGTGGGAGATCCTCGAATCGCTGCGCTACGGACGACGCACCGGCGTGCTGCGCATTCAGGGCACCGCCGACGGCGGACGCTTGACCCTCGAAGAGGGCCAGATCGTGGAAGCCACCTGGGGAGCCCTGCGGGACGAGCAGGCGCTGCTCGCCGCCGCCAGCGCCAGCGAGGGTCGCTTCCGCTTCGTGGCCGGTGAAGGCGCCAGCGGCAAGACGCCCCTCGCCAGCCAGGAGGTGTTGCTGCGCAGCCGCTGGATGGTGGATGAGCTGGAACGCCGGCGGCATTGGCTGCCGGTCACCGGAGCCCCGCTGTCACGGCTCCGCGACGAGGTTCCCGAGGAGCTCGCGAGCCACCAGGATCTGCCCACCGAAGCCATCCTGGAACACCTCCGCCAAGCCCCCGAAAGCCGCATCTACGACTTCCTCAAGGCGCTGCCCTACGCCCCCCTCGCGATTCGCCTCGCCACCGCCTGGCTGGCCGAAGAGGGTTGCCTCGAAGAGCCCAATTCCCGCCTCGGCGAAGAGGCCTTCCCGACCACCCAGGCGCTGAGCTCGTCGCTGCTGCTGGAGGTTGCCGTCGCCGACCTGCTGGCAACCGCCCGCGACCGCGGCTTCGACGCCCAGACGGTGCCCTATCTGGTGCTCTTCGAGCCGGAGGTCGGCGAGCAGCTCGACGGCCTCTTCACCAACCTGCCGGACACTCCCGAGAACCAGGCCTTCCATCGCCTCGGCCGCCAGCTCGCCAGCCGGCGCAGCGGCAGCACGACACTAGAGCACGAAAGCGGAACCCTGTCGTTCCACTTCAAGGCCCTCTCACCGGCCGCCAAACCGCAGATCGAGGTGGTGGCGCCGGCCTGCGCCGGCATCATGATCTGGCTCGCCCAGGGGAACGCTGAAGACTCGGTCCGCAGCGCCGTGCGACGCCTCTCCGGAAGCGGCGGCAAGCAACCCACGGGCGTGGTGATCGCACCCACCGACGAAGCCCAGGCCGCGGTCCGAAAGCTCCTCGTGCGAGCTCGGCACTGGCGGTCGACGCCGCATCCGCCGCGCAGCCTGCTCGCCGTCCTGCGCTTGCTGAGGGCCGAGACGTGAGCCGACGCGGCGAGCGGCCGGCCCTGCTGGTGGTGGACCCGATCACCGAGCGGCGGCGGACCCTCAGCCACGCCCTCGCCACTTCCTACGAGGTGGTGCCGGCGGTCGACGCCGCCGAAGGCCAGCTCTACGCCCACAACCTCGGCCCCGCGGTGGTGGTGATGCCGGCCTCCCTGGCGCGCAGCGCCGGTGGTTGGGCCTTTGCCGAGGCTGGCGACGACCAGACCCTCGTCCTCCTCGGATCCGGTGATCCCAGCGAAGAGGAGGACTTCCCGGATCATGCTCTGCTGCTGCCAGCCCACGGCCTGGCGCGCGAGGACCTGATCCGCAAGATCCGGCTGGTGCTCTTGGCGCGCGAAGCCGGCATCGAAAGCGACGTTCGCTTCGAAGCCCTGATCGGCGACCTCACCCGCGTGCCCCTGCTGGAGCTCGTCCAGGTGCTCAGCCGCATGCGCCTGAGCGCTCGCCTCGAGCTCGTCGGCCGCGGCGCGATTCGCCTCGACGGCGGCCAGCTGCACTCGGCGCGGGCTGGCAACTCCGACGACCTCAAGGCCTTCTGCCGCCTCGGCCGCCTCACCGAAGGACCGCTACGGGTCACCCTCGAAGACCCCCCGCCGGGCGAGAGCTCACTGCCCGGCGACCTGAGCAGCGCCCTGGTCCTGGCCATCGAAGACAGCCTCGGCGATTACCCTCCGCCGGGAGACCTGCTCAGCCTCTCGGTGCGCGATGGCTTCTTCGAGACCTCCTTCAATCGCCTGCAGCGCGACATCCTGGCCTACGCCCACCGCCAGGCGACGGTGCAGGAAACCTTCGACGGCATCGCCGAGACCGACGGCACCATCCTGCGCGAAATGATCAGCCTCGAGGACGCCGGTTTCCTGCTTCGCGAGACGGCGCCGACGGCCCTCCACGTGATGACCGACTCGACCAGCGACCTGCCGCCGGACCTGGCGGCCGAACACGGCATCGAGATCGTTCCCCTCACCGTTCACCTGGGAGGCCGCAGCTTCAAGGACCGCGTCGATCTGCAACCCGGCTCCTTCTACGAGCTGCTGCCGAAGACTCGTGAGCACCCCACCACCGAGCCGCCGCCAAGGCAAGAGTTCGCGCGCCGCTTCGCGGCCCAACCGGAGTCGCGCCAGATCCTCTCGCTGCACATTTCGTCGGCCCTGTCCGAGACCTATCGCAACGCCCGCTCCGCTGACCGTCCGGGTGATTCCGCCGCGGTGATCGACAGCCGCCTCGTCAGCATGCCCCTCGGCCTGCTCACCCTGTTCGCGGCCCGCCTCGCCCTGCGCGGCTTCGAGAGCGACGTGATCGTCCGGCGAGTGCGCGCCATGGCGCCCCGTTTCCACACCTTCTTCGTCGTCGACACCCTCGACTACCTGGCCCGCGGCGGCCGCATCGGCAAGGCCCGGGCCCTGCTCGGCAGCCTGCTCAACATCAAACCCATTCTGGGCCTCGAAGACGGCCAGATCGTGCCGGTGGCGCGGGTGCGTGGCGGCCGCCAAGCACACCCCAAGATCCTCGAGCTGCTGCGCGCGAGCATCGATCCGGCACGGCCGGTGATCGCCGGCATCGCTCATTCCTCGGCGCCGGTCTGGGCCGACCGCCTGCGCTCCCTGATCCACCGCGAGCTCGAGGTGCAGGAATTCGTGATCGGCGACATGGGACCGGTGGTGGGCGCCCACGTCGGCCCCGGCACCGTCGGCGCCACCCTCTTCCAGCCCAGCGCCGACGAAGCGACCGATCTCGCTCCGCTGAGTCGGGACACCTAACGGGCCAACGCGCGACAAGACCAGCCCACCCCATGAGCCTCGACATCCCTGCCATCGCCGACTACCTGCGCGGATTGCAGGACCGCATCACCGACCGCCTGGCGGAGCTCGACGGCGAGCAGAGCTTTCATCAAGACGACTGGCGCCGGGCCGAGGGCGGTGGCGGACGCACCCGGGTGCTCGCCCAGGGAGCCCTCTTCGAGCAGGCCGGCGTCGCCTTCTCGGACATCCAGGGCGACCACATGCCGGCCGCCGCCACTCGCCTGCGTCCGGACCTCGCCGGCCGGCGCTTTCGCGCCCTCGGCGTCTCTCTGGTCCTCCATCCGCACAACCCCTACGTCCCCACCACCCACGCCAACGTGCGCTTTTTCATCGCCGAGAAGCCCGACGCCGAGCCCGTCTGGTGGTTCGGGGGCGGCTTCGACCTCACCCCCTACTACGGCTTCGATGTCGACGCCATCGCCTGGCATCGCACCGCCCGCCAGGCCTGCGAACCGTTCGGCGACGGCGTCTACGAACGCTTCAAAGAGCGCTGCGACGAGTACTTCTTTCTGCGCCATCGCGGCGAGACCCGCGGCGTCGGCGGCCTGTTCTTCGACGATCTCAACGCCTGGGGCTTCGAGCGCTCCTTCGCCTTCCTGCGCTCCGTCGGCGATCACTTCCTGCCCGCCTACGAGCCCATCGTCGAACGCCGCCGGAACACTTCCTTCGGCGAGCGCGAGCGCCAGTTTCAGCTCTACCGGCGCGGCCGCTACGTCGAGTTCAACCTACTCTGGGACCGCGGCACCCTCTTCGGCATCCGATCCGACGGCCGCACCGAATCGATCCTGATGTCGCTGCCGCCGCTGGTGCGCTGGCAGTACGGCTTCGTCGCCGAGCCGGGGAGCCCCGAGGCTCTTCTCACGGAGCGCTACCTCAAGCCCCGCGACTGGCTGGCCGAGGGCTGAGCGCGGCCGACTTCACTCCGCCTTGCGAGTCCGCAAGGTGCCTCCGAACATCCGCTTGAAGCTCAGGCTGGCACCACCCATCTGCGGATTGTGGGGCGCCATCACCCGAAACGGCGACACCTGACCCGGCATGATCGGGTTGAACTCCACGATGGCCGACCGAATCGTGACCGTCTGCCCCGACGACGTCGTCCAGGTGACCACCGCTTCGACGTTCTTGAGCGGCTTCTCCGTCAGGTTGCGCACCCGCCCGCTCGCGGTGGCATAGCCGTGGGCACTCGACCACCGCCAATCGAGGATTTCGAGCTCCGCCCGGCCGCGCTCCGCCTGCCGTTGTCGATCGACCCGAGCCTGCCGCCGCAAGGCCTCCGCCTGCTCGCCATAGTCGCGGTTCTCGGGTCTTAGCTCGGCCAGCTCACGGTAGATCTTGGCGCGTCGATCCAAGCTCGCCTCCTCCACTTCGGCCAGCAGCTCGCGCTCTCGATCGGCGGCATCGACCTCACGGCGCTGCGCGCTGCTTCGACGGATCTCCGCTTCCAGGGCGATCGCCGCGCTGTCGGCCGGAGCTCGCTGCCGCACCTGGCCGACGGCCTCCCGGGCCGCCGCCAGATCTCCCGTCGCCATGGCCATCCGCGCCGCCGCCAGATCCTGGCGATTGGCCCGTTCCAGAGCCTCCTTCTCGGCCTCCCGTTCGGCTCGCTCGGCAGCCGTCAGCTCGACCGCTTCGCCGCCGCCTCGATCCGTCTCGATCAGACGGCCCAGTCCGTAGAGCCCGAACAGGACGACCAAAGAGACGAAGATCACCCACGAGCACCCCTTGCGCAGACCGCTCACGGCTCCCCCCGAGACTCTGCTCCGGTGCCACTCTGGGTGACCGAGCGCCAGAAGCGATCGAGCCGATCGACCAGTCCTCGCGGCTGATCGTCGCCGAGGAAGAGGTGGCTTCCGGGCAGCGTCTCCACCTCGACCCCCAGCGGCGGCGAGCGCCAGCTATCGACGAAGAAAAGATCGGCATTGCCCCGGGAGGGATGGTCCGCAAAGCCCTCACTCCAACCCGGCACCACCGCCAGGGCGGGCACCCGCAGCTCGGCCAGCTCGGCGGTCAGGTCGCCGGCCAGAAACTCACAGAGATAGCGCACCATCACCGCAATCGGCACCCGCACCATCTCCTGCCAGAGCTCGCGACCGCGAACCACACTCCGACTGTAGACCTCCGCCGGCCACATGCCGTCGTTCCAGGTCTCACGGGAGACGGTACGAAACCAGCTTGGCGCCCACATCCCATCCACGGCGCGGCGACGCTCGGCAGGTTCGACGGCCTGCCCCGGCACCAACGGCCGCGCCACCTCGCCGGCGAGAAAGACCACTCCCGCCACCCGGTCCGGATGCCGGTGCGCCAGCCGCAGAACGGCCTGCGACGCCGGCCCGAGATGGCCGGCGAGGATCGGGCGGCGGAGCCGTCGCTCGGCGATCAGGTCGAGGAGGCCGGTGACCAAGCCGCCGGTCCAGGTCTGGTCACCGTAGCTGGTGCCGACGGGCGGCATCGGCGGTGCCGCCGTACCTCCGAAGCCGGCCGGCGTCACCGCGAGCACCCGCCAGTCCTCGGCCAGCTCCTCGGCCAGGGGCAGCAAGGATTCGGCACCGAAGCCGAATCCCGACACCAAGATGATCGAACGCTCGCCTTCACCGAGCTCCAGAACCTTGCCCAGACTGCCGAGGGGAGCCGTCTGGTAACCCTCGTCGTGAACCAGGTTGTCGATCGGATCCGCCCCCGCCAGCAGGGTCAAGGCCGACAGCAGGAGTCCCAAGCACCGAGCCATCTCAGATCAACCTCTCGGTCTGCAAGGAGCGCTCGATCTCTTCGCCCCGACGCAGCAAACGCAACCGGATCTCGACCCCGCTGCGCGGCACCAGCGGCCCCGCCCGCAAGGCACCGAGGTCGAGGTCGGCAACCGCCTGGTCGTCGATCGCCACAATTCGGTCGCCGACCTCCACACCGGCCCTGGCCGCGGCCGAGCCTGGAATCACGTGCGCCACCTCGAGGTGCTGCGCGCCGGGTCCCGGAGGCGCCACCTGCAGGCCCGTGGTGTCGAACTCGAAGGGCTCCCGCAAGCGCTCGTTGGGTTCCAGGATCAATCGCCGATTCGGGAGATCGAAAATGGTGCGGAAGCGCTGCAGAACGGGCACTCCCAACCAGCCATCGGCGAAGGACGAAGTGTCCGACGCGACGAAGCCGGCGACCGCCCGCTCGAGGGCGATGTCCTCGAAACGCAACTCTTCGAGGCGACCGACGAATCCCCGAGCCGGTCCCTGGCTGCCCCAGCCGACGATGATGTCGTCGAGCCCCGTGGCCGGCCGCGCCGGCCGGCCACGAGCGCTCTCACGAAAACCCACCGCCTGCCGCGCCCCAGTATCGAGAACGAGCTCGAAGCAGCTCTCGGCTCCGCCGTCGACCACAGCACAGGCCGGCACCGCATAGGCGCCCCGTTCGGAATCGACGGTGATCGGCAGGATCGTGCCGTGACCGGGGTAAGCAAAGCTCTCGGCGGGGTGCAGGACGAGGCGCTGCCCGGCCCAATCGATGTCGACCACCAGGTCCGTGAAAACCGCCCGCCCGAGCACACCGTCGACCCCCGGAATGACGTCGCCGAGCACGCCGACGACCGCAAAGGCCTCGGAGACGAGGACCTCCCCCAGGCGCAGCGCCACCCCGCCGACCAGCGGAGCCGTCTGCGCCTGGCCGTCGCCATGACCCTGCACGTTGGCCTGGGCCAGCACCGGCCAGCCGAGCTCGTCGACCAGCGCGCCATCGGTGAGCACCATCACCGCCGCCCCCGAATCCAGGATCAACCGCAGCGGCTCTTCCCGGCCCACCAACTGCACGTCGACGACCGGCAACCCGTGGTAGAGCTCGAACGGCAGCTCAACGCTCTCCGCGGCGGCCGCGAACTCCACTCGCGCCGAGCTCAAGTCCTGTGCCACCAGCTCCGGCGCAAGCCCGCCGCAGGCCATCACGGCGACGAGCACGAGTCCACGCGCCCATCGCTTCATCGTCCAAGCTCTGCCGGCGAGACTGGTGGGATGCCGGTGGATTTCGCCATCGAACCGGACCAGGCCACTGCGATCCGGTACAGCCATCTCCCGTCGCGAGAGGTTAGTCTTCAAGGAGTCTCCCTTCTCGCGCCGGCCAACACCGGCGCGGGTCAATCGTCGAGAAGCACCCCCGGACCCGGCCGCGAGAGACCGCGACCGAAATCCGGGAGAGGAGGACTGCCAGTCATGCGCACAAAGGCGCCTAGCTTGATCAATTGCCCGCGCAGCCCAACCGTGCCCAGTCCGCTTGCGTAGAGGAGATCAGCCATGGAAGCGATTCAGCAGAGCCCCGAACCCCGCGGCGAAGTGACCCGCCTGCTGCAAGCCTGGTCCGCTGGTGACCGGGAGGCCGGCGAGCACTTGCTGCCGATGATCTACTCGGAACTGCGCAAGATCGCGGCCGGCACCTTGGCCCACGAACGCGCCCACCACACCCTGCAAGCCACCGAGCTGATCCACCAGGCCTTCTTGCGCTTGGTCGGCTCGCCGGGAGCATCCTGGGAGAACCGGGCCCACTTCTTCGCCGCTGCGGCCCGCACCGTGCGGCGCTTGTTGGTGGAGCATGCCCGGCGCGCCGGAGCTCAGCGGCGCGGCGACGGGCTGAGACCGGAGCCCCTCGACGAGCTCGCCGAGCGAGTTCCCGATCCCGCCGGCCGTCGATCGGACGACCTGATCGCCCTCGACGCCGCCCTCGAGCGGCTGCAGGGGCTCGATCCGGAGCTCGCCCAGGTGGTCGAGTACCGCTTCTTCGCCGGTATGTCCGGCCGTGAAATCGCCACCGTCTTGGGACTTTCGACGGCCACCGTTCAGCGACGCTGGCGACTCGCCCGCGGATTCCTCTTTCGCGACCTCGGCGGCGCAGTTCCCGAGCCGTGAACCGCACCCGCTTCCAGCGCCTGCGACAAGCCGCGGAGGCAGCCCTCGAGCTCACCGGAGAGGCGCGAGAAGCCAGCCTGCGCCGAGCCCTGAGGGACGATCCCGAGCTGCTCGCCGAGGCGCGCGCCCTGCTGGCGGCCGAAGCGTCGTCGGACGGCTTCCTCGAAGATCCAGCGATCGAGAGCCCGCCCTCGCCCGCGGAGTCCACCTGGGAAGGCAAGACCCTGGGGCGGTACCGCCTGGTCCGCAAGCTCGGGGAGGGTGGAATGGGCGCCGTCTACCTCGCCGAACGCAGCGACGGCGAGTTCGCCAAGCCAGTGGCCATCAAGGTCGCCTATCGCGCGGCCTGGGACGACGAGCTGCGCTGGCGGGTGCGTCGCGAACGGCAGATCCTGGCCCGCCTCGAGCACCCTCACATCGCCCGTCTTTACGACGGCGGAACCTGGCAGGGGGTGCCCTACTTCGCCATGGAGTTCGTCGATGGCTTGCCGATCGACGACTACAGCCAACGCCACCAGCTCTCCCTCGAGCAACGGCTCGCCCTGTTCCTCGAGGTTTGCGATGCCGTCGGCTTCGCCCATCGGGCCCTGGTCGTCCATCGCGACCTCAAGCCGGCCAACATACTGGTCACCCACCGGGGTGAGCCCAAGCTGCTCGATTTCGGCATCGCCAAGGCTCTCACCGCCGACACCACCGAGCCACCGACCCAGCTGGGCCAGCGCCCCTTGACGCCCTCCTACGCCAGCCCCGAGCAGCTCCAGGGGGAGCCGGTCTCGACGGCGAGCGATCTCTACTCCCTCGGCGTTCTCCTCTATCGCCTGATCACCGGCGAGCTGCCGCGCCGCATCACCGCCTTCGACCCGGCCGGCCTCGACCGCGCCTTCGCCGCCGAGCCGCCGGCACCGAGCAGACTCGCCGCCGAAGCGACCGCCGCGGGTCCCCGTCGATCGAGCCGCGACCTCGACGCCATCGTGACGCGCGCCATCGCAGCCGATCCCCAACGGCGCTACCCCACGACCGAGCACCTCGCCGCCGACCTGCGGGCCTTTCTCGCCGGACGCCCGGTGTCAGCCCGCCCGGCCCGCCTGGCCTACCGCGTCGGCCTCTACATCCGGCGTCACCGGCTGCGCACCGCCGCCGCCGCCCTGCTTCTGCTCACCGCTATCGCGTCCCTCTGTCAAAGCACCATGCAGGCGACGGAGATCGCGCGCCAGCGCGACCGTGCCCTGGTCGAGTCGCGCCGCGCCAACGAGACTGTCTCCTTCTTGGTCGACATCCTCGAGAACACGGACCCATCGCGCACCGGTGGTGGAGGACCCGAGACCCTGGCCTTCGCCACCCGTCAGATCCGCCAACGGCTACGCGATCACCCCCTGCAGCGAGCCGACCTCCTCGCAACCGTCGGTCGACTGCAGCTGCGCCTCGGCCGGCCCGATCTGGCCGCGGACCTGCTCACCGAAGCCCGCGACCTCTACCGCGAAACCGCTTCGCCCCGCGAGCCGCAGACCGACGGTTGGTTGGCCTCGGCACTCGCCGAGCGCGGCGACTACCGGCGCGCCGAGGAGCTCTATCGCAACGCTCTCGCCGACCCACGACTGGCGCCGCGCGAGCGCGCCCGGAACCTCAGCGGACTGGGTGTCACCCACCTCTATGCCGGCAACCTCGAGGCCGCCACCCTGCCCCTGGAGCGGGCCCTGAACCTACTGGCTCGAGATTCGCAGGCAGCCGAGCTCCGGGCCCTCACCCTCAATCGGCTCGGCCTGGTCGCCTCCCTGCGAGACGGAGCACCGGCCGCCGAGCCATTCCACCGGCAAGCCCTCGCCGCACAGCAGCAAGCCCTCGGCGGCGACCATCCCGCCCTCGCCCAGACCCTCATCTTCCTCGCCCGCGTCCAGGAAGATCGCGGCGCGCGACGAGAAGCCGGCGAAAGCCTGCAACAGGCTCTAAAGCTACGCCGCGAGGCCTACGGCGAGCACAGCCCTTTGCTTGGCGAAACGCTCCTCGAGTACTCACGATGGCTGCATGCCGAAGGCGACCTGACGACTTCCCGGGAAACCCTCGAGCAAGGCTGCTCGATTCTCACCGTCGCCCGCGGGCCGCAGCATCGCGACACCGCCGCCTGCCTTCTCGGCCTGGGTCAAATCGAGCTCGCCCTCGACAACCTCGACCGCGCCGAGGAACTTCTCGACCGCAGCCTGCGACGCCTGCGCACCACCCATCCGGACCACCACAGCCAAGCCCTGCCGCTGCGCCAACTGGCGGTGGTCGCCGCCAAGCGGGGCGACTTCGCCACCGCCCGGCAGCGACTCGAAGCCGGGCTCCGCCTCGCCGCCGGTGCCCTGCCCGAAGAGGTGACCTTCGTCGCCGAGATGCAGCACGATCTCGGCCGGGTGCTCGCCGAGCTCGGCGAAACCGAGCAAGCCCGACAGTGGCTGTCGACGGCGATTCAAAACCTGGAGCACCGACTCGGCCCCGAAGCGCCGCGGGTCCGCGAGGCGCGCGCCCGCCTCGCCACCTTGCCCTCCGCCGGCGCCGCGACTCCCACGACTGCTAGCATCTCCCCATGACCTTCGCTGTGGAGAGCCCCCGGGACCGCTTCGGCCGTGCTCCCCGAGACCTGCGCATCTCGGTGACCGACCGCTGCAACTTCCGCTGCAGCTACTGCATGCCGAAGGAGATTTTCGGCAAGGACTTTCCCTTCCTGCCCCGCACGGCGATCCTCGACTACGAGGAGATCGTGCGATTGGTGCGGATCTTCCATCGCCTCGGGGTGCGCAAAGTTCGCCTCACCGGCGGCGAGCCCCTACTGCGCCGCGACCTCGACCAGCTCATCCGCCAGCTCGCCACCATCGACGATCTCGAGATCACCCTCACCACCAACGGGGCGCTCCTCGAGCGCTGGGCGCCGAGCTTGGCGCAAGCCGGCCTCGACCGCGTCACGGTCAGCCTCGACGCCCTCGACGAAGCCCAGTTCCAGGCGGTCAACGACGTCGGCTTCCCGGTCGCCCGGGTGCTCACCGGCATCGACGCCGCGGCCGACGCCGGCCTCACCCCGGTCAAAATCAACGCCGTCATCCAGAAAAGCGTCAACGCCGACGCCATCCTGCCGCTGGCGCGCCACTTCCACGGCTCCGGGCACATCCTGCGCTTCATCGAATTCATGGACGTCGGCAACACCAACGGCTGGCGCCTCGACGAAGTCGTGCCGGGCCGCGAGATCGTCGAGCGCATCTCCGCCGAGCTGCCCCTCGAAGCGGTCTCACCCTCCTACCGCGGTGAAGTCGCGAGGCGCTGGCGCTACCGCGACGGCGGCGGTGAGATCGGCGTCATCACCTCCGTCACCGAACCCTTCTGCGGCGCCTGCACCCGCGCCCGCCTCTCCGCCGAAGGCAAGCTCTTCACCTGCCTCTTCGCCACCAAAGGCACCGACCTCCGGCGCCTGCTGCGGGACGGCTCCAGCGACGACCACATCGCCAACTTCCTGCGCGCCCTCTGGACCCGCCGCACCGACCGCTACTCCGAACAACGCTCCGAAGCCACCGCTCCGCGGGAACGCATCGAAATGTCCTACATCGGCGGCTGAGGAGGGCGGAAGGGGACTCGAGTTTGGCGACGTCGACGGGACAAGTTCGAGGCGACAGAATCTTCGGCAATTCGATATCTCGTGATAAAACCGGAACCCTCTAGCATCTGAGAATTATCGAATCATCCGGAGGGCGATGGAACCTCGAACGCCGAAGACTTTCTTCGCCCACTCCCTGCCAGATCGCCCCACCGACGACTGGCAGGATCTCGAGCAGCACCTGAAGGGCGTCGCCACTCTCGCCGCCGAGCGCGGAAGGGCCTTCGGCGCCGAAGATTGGGCCTACCTCGCCGGCTTGTGGCACGACGTCGGCAAGTACCGGCCGGCCTTCCAGCAGTACCTGCGCGGCGAGGCGCCGTCTTCGGACCACTCGACGGTGGGAGCAATGTTGGCGGCGAAGCGCGGAGAGCGCCAAGCCTTCGCTTTGAGTCTGTCGATCGCGGGCCATCACGGCGGACTTCCCAACCTCAGGAATCCGGGAGACGGTCGAACCGCGTGGACAGAGCGCGAGCGCACCCGCCAGTCGCTGCTGAGCGAAGCCGAGCGCACGATTCCTCGCTGGCTCAAAGATCATCCCCTACCGCCCCTGCCGGAGCGCTTCACCGCCCTATTCGATGGCACCCTGCAGCCACGAGCTGAAGGCACCAAGCCGCTCCTCCGCTCCTTCGAGATGTGGATTCGCTTTGTCTTCTCTGCGCTCGTAGATGCCGACTTTCTCGACACGGAGGCTTTTTACGTCCAGGCGGAGGGCCGTGGCCAGCCGGAGCGCGGCGCCTACGAGCCCATTCCCGCCCTAGGTGGCCGACTAGACGAAGCTATCGACGAGCTCACCACCAGGGCCGATGCAACCCGCGTCAACCAGCAACGTGCCGCCATCCTCACCGCCTGCCGCGAGCGCGCCAAGGAACCACTCGGAATCTTCTCCCTCACCGTGCCAACCGGCGGCGGCAAGACTCTCTCGGGAATGTCCTTCGCTCTTCGGCACGCCGCGAAGCACGGCCTGCGACGAGTGATCGTTGCCATTCCCTTCACCACCATCCTCGATCAAAACGCCCGTGCCTATCGCCAAGCCCTCGGCGAAGATCAGGTCATCGAACACCACTCGGCGGTCGAGCCGGCCGAAGAGCATGATGAGGATGCCCAGAAGGCGGAGCGCCGCCGGCTCCTGGCCTGCGAGAACTGGGACGCCCCGGTCGTGCTGACGACCAACGTTCAATTCTTCGAATCTCTCTTCGCTAGCCGACCGTCCCGTTGCCGCAAGCTCCACAATATCGCCCAGAGCGTGATCATCCTGGACGAGATCCAGGCGCTCCCGCCGGAGCTCCTGCTCGCCTGCCTCGAGGGGCTGCGCGAGCTTGTCGACCACTACGGCTGCTCGGTGGTCCTGTCAACCGCCACCCCGCCCGCTCTGCGCCACCGCCCGGCGCTGCCCCACGGCCTCGAAGGGGTGCGCGAGATCGTGCCCGATCCAACCGGCCTCTCTCTCGGTTTGCGGCGCTGCCGCATCGAGTGGCCCGACCCCGCGGCGCCTCCAATCACCTGGGAAGCGCTCGCCGATGAGGTTGCCGAGCTCGACCAGGTCCTGGTGGTGACTCATCTTCGCAGGGACGCCGTCGAGTTGGCCTCGCTCCTCCCACAGGACGGCACTTACCACCTCTCCGCCGCCATGTGTGGTGCCCACCGCCTCACCGTCCTCGACCAAGCGCGCAAGGCGCTCCAGAACGGCGAGGCCTGCCGTCTGGTCTCGACCCAGCTCATCGAAGCCGGCGTCGACATCGACTTTCCCGTCGTCTACCGCGCCCTCGGCGGGCTGGACAGCATCATCCAAGCAGCTGGCCGAGCCAACCGCGAAGGACGCCGCGACGTTGGCCGCGTCGTCGTCTTCCGAGCACCGACCCAGCCGCCTCCGGGGACGCCCCGGAAGGGGCTCAAAATCACCGAGAAAATCTTGCAGCAGCACGGCGAAGGATTCGACCCTTTCGACCCGGCGAGCTGCGAGCAGTTCTTCCGTGATCTGTACATGGTCGAGGATCTCGACCCGCGGCAGATCCTCCTCCACCGCGGCCAGCTCGACTTCCAGACCGTCGACCAGCAGTTCCAGATGATTCCCGAATTCATGCAGGCGGTGGCGATTCCCTTCGACGAAACCGCCCGCCAACGGCTCAACGCCTTTGAGTACGGCTTGCCCTCGCGCAAAGCTTTTCGAGCCCTGGCCCCCTTTCTGGTCCAGGTGCCCCCCAGGATCTTTCGGCGCCTCGAGAACGCCGGCGCCCTGCGCAATCTCCACGACACGCTGCCGGTGCTCAGCGAGCCGTTCTTCCGCAGCCAATACCACAGGGACTTCGGTCTTCAACCGCAGAACAATCCCCAGCCAGATCCATCATCGCTGGTCGGTTGATGCGACGAGAAGCAAGATTCTTGTCCTCGATCTTGCACGTTTCACCAGAAAACGCATCTACCCCAATAGGAGTCATTCATTCGGGAGGAAATTGCATGACACGAGATGGCCGTAGCCCGATCGTCGCCCTGCGCGCTCGCGGACCGTTCGCCTGCTTCACAAGGCCTGAGCTCAAAGCCGAGCGAGTCTCGTACGTCGTTCCGACGCCGTCGGCCGCCCGCGGCCTGATCGAAGCCGTCCTCTGGAAACCGGCGATTCGCTGGCACATCGAGCGCATCCGCGTCCTGGCCCCAATTCGCTCGATCGCTTTCCGCCGCAACGAGGTCAACAGCCGCGCTGTCGCGCCGGCAGCCAAAGTGATCGCCCAGGGCGGTACGGCACCCCACCTATACGCCGACCAAGACCGCGCCCAGCGCAACACCATCGCTCTACGGGACGTCGACTACGTCATCGAGGCACGCTTTTCATTCACCGCCAAAGCGGGAGCGGACGACAACATGGGCAAATTCCTCGACATGTTCCGCCGTCGGGTCCGGCAAGGGCAGGCCTTCCAGCAACCATACCTCGGCTGCCGCGAATTCGCCGCCGAGATCCTGTCGCCGGAAGGCGCCCCCGAGCCCATCGACGACAGCCGCGACCTCGGCCTGATGCTGTGGGACATCGACTTCGGCAAAGTGAATCGGCCGCGTTTCTTCGCCGCTCGGCTCGAGGCCGGCGTGCTGGAAGTACCGGACGATCCGGAGTCGACTCTCGCCATGCTTGGAGCCAGCGCATGATCTTGCAAGCTCTTTACGAGATGGCCCAAACCGAGGGCCTGAGCCAGGATCTCGATTTTCAGCCCAAGCCGATCACATACTTGATTTTCGTCGACGACGAAGGTCGCCTGCTCAACCTCGTGAGCACGAAGACCGCACCACCGGCCGCACCCGGCAAAAGGGCCGGCAAGGCCATCGCCAAGAGCTTTCCGGTTCCGCGTGAACCGACCCGCACCAGCGGTGCCCGAGCCTTCTTCTTCTACGACAAGGCCGAGTACGTATTCGGCATCGACCCCGAAGGGAAACGCGCCGCGGCTCAACTTGCGGAACGCGCGAGCCTGTTTCGCGACAAAGTGTCCGCCTGTGCCGAGAGCACCGGCGATGCGGCCGCCCGAGCGGTTCTGCAGCTGCTCGACAACCTCGCCGACGGCTCGCAAGCCGTGTCGCTCCCCGAGGACTGCGCCGGCAATGACCTGTTCGCCTTCATCTATCAAGGGGAAGCCGAACGTCTGGTCACCCAGCGGCCGGCGATCGAGGCCCACTGGCGGCAGCTGCGTACCAAGGACCAAGCGGATGAGCAGATTCGCTGCCTGGTCACCGGTACCCTGTCGGCACCGGCCAAGAAGCACACCTCACTCAAGAACGTCCCCGGCGGCTCGACCTCCGGCGTCGCGCTCGTGTCCTTCAACAATTCGGCCTTTGAGTCTTACGGCTGGAAGGGCAACGACAATGCCCCGGTTTCCCAAGAGGCAGCCGAAACCTACGGCGTCGCCCTCAATCGCCTCCTGCATCCGGCCTATCCCGACCCCAAGGAGCCAGGCTCCACCCTGGCGCGACGAAATCGCCGACTCGCCGACGACACGGTGCTCTGCTACTGGGCCGATGCCGGCGACCAAGGCTTCGCCGACGCCTTCGGCGATGTGCTCGATGCCAATCCCGAAGGCGTCGCCGAGGTCTATCACTCGATCTGGTCCGGAAAACCCCCAACCCCTCTCGGCGACGAAGTCCAATTTTACGGTCTCATTCTCGCCGGCGCCCAAGGGCGAGCGAGCGTTCGAGATTGGATCGAAACGACCGTCAACCAAGCACAGAAGAACGTCGCTCGTCACTTCGCCGACCTCAAGATGGTGCGCGTCACGCCTCCGCCGAAGAAGGGACAGCTTCCTCCGGCCCTCGGGATACGCAGTCTGCTGAGCGCCCTCGCTCCCAAGGGAAGAGAAGGAGTTCCCGGACCACTCGCGGCGCAACTCGCGGTGGCTGCCCTCCAGGGCACGCCCTTTCCCCTGTCTCTCTTGCAGCGCGCCTTGATTCGAACTCGCGCCGAGATCGGTGACGATGACTGGGTCGCCTTCACCCGCCGCGACGCCCGCGCCGCCATCATCAAGGCGGTTCTCAACCGCCAACGCCGTGCCAAGAATTCTTCCCTCGACCAGGAGATTACCCCCGCCATGGATCCCAACAACCACCAACCCGGCTACCTCCTCGGTCGCTTGATGGCCGTCCTCGAAAACCTGCAAGCCGCCGCTCTGGGCGACGTCAACGCCAGCGTCGTGGACCGCTACTTTGGCGCTGCTTCAGCAACCCCACAGGCGGTCTTTACACGCCTCCTGAAGGGCGCTCGCCACCACGTTCGTAAGCTGCGGGACGAGGCCGACAAAGGAGGTCTCGCCGTTTGGCTCGACCGCCAAATCGACACTCTGGTTGCCAGCTTCGACCCCAAGCAAAACGGCTTTCCCGCCCACTTGGACCTCGAGCAGCAGGGCCTTTTCGTACTCGGTTACCACCAGCAGCGCCACTGGCTGCGCCTCCCCAAGGCAGAGCGCGAAGCGCTCGAAGCGTCCGCCAGCAAAGCTACCTGACCCAACAACGAGCGCCCAAGGCACGAGTTTCTGCGACCCTTGAATCGCATGATCCGTCTCGCATTCTCAGACCAGCTGCGAGACGAGGAGAGATGAGATGAGCCACACTCCCAATCAAATCGACCATCGCCACGACTTTGTCCTGCTGTTCGACGTCGCCCATGGCAACCCCAACGGTGACCCGGATGCCGGCAATGCCCCGCGTACCGACCCCGAAACCGGACACGGCCTGGTTTCGGACGTCGCACTGAAGCGCAAGATCCGTGACTTCGTCACCCTCGCCAAGACCCATCCTGAAACCGGCGAACCGGAATCCGGATACGACATCTACGTTCGACATCGCGGCGTTCTCGAGCGCTACCACCGGCAGGCCTACGAAGCCCTCGGCCTCGACCCCAAGGCCAAGGGTAAGGAGAACGCCAGCAACGTCGACCGCACCCGCGCCTGGATGTGCCAAACGTACTTCGACGTCCGCACCTTCGGGGCCGTGATGTCCACCGGCATCAACTGCGGCCAGGTGCGCGGCCCGGTACAGCTCACCTTCTCGCGCTCCGTCGACCCGATCGCCTCCCTCGAGCAATCGATCGTGCGCAAGGCGGTCACCACCGAGAAGGACGCTGAGAAACAGCTCACCAATCATGGTCAGGTCACCGGCACCATGGGACGCAAAGAGATCGTGCCTTACGCCCTCTATGTCGCTCACGGCTTCTACTCGCCGAGCTTGGCCCGCGACACGGGCTTCTCGGACTCCGACATGGAGCTTCTCTGGCAAGCCCTCACGTTGATGTTCGAGCACGACCGTTCCGCCACTCGTGGCGAGATGTCCACTTGCAAACTGTTCGTCTTCGAGCACGAAAGTCACCTCGGTAATGCTCCGGCCCAGGCTCTTTTCCGCCGCATCAAGGCCCAACGCATCGACGAGTCGAAACCGGCGCGCCAGTTCGAGGACTACTCGATCGAGGTCGTGCGCGAAGGACTACCTTCGGGCGTCACGCTTCACGAGATGGTCTGACCCAAGAATTCGGCGGTGTATGACGAAGACAGCTTGCTGCCGTTATCTGCCTTGCAACACCTGGCCTTCTGTGAGCGCCAGGCGGCCCTGATCCATATCGAAGGCCTGTGGGCGGATAACCGACTCACCGTCGAGGGCACCCTGATGCATCAATCCCTCGACGAAACCGGACGGCGCACGGAAGTGCGCGACGGGACACGACTGGCGCGCGGCATTGGGCTACGCTCGGCTCGGTTAGGGCTCGTCGGTCGCGCCGATCTGGTCGAGTTCCTACCCGTCGAGGACAATCCCTCAGCCGGAGTGCAACTGCCAGGCGCCACCGGTCTTTGGCGACCTTTCCCGGTCGAAGCCAAGCGCGGACGCCCGAAGAAGCACAATGCCGACCGCGTTCAGCTCTGCGCTCAAGGCATGTGCCTCGAAGAGACCTTCGGTATCCCTGTTCCGGCCGGTGCTCTGACCTACGGCAAGACTCGCCGCCGCCTGCACGTCGATTTCGATTCCCCCTTGCGGATCGAGGTCGAGGCCGCAGCTTCCCGGCTTCACGAATTGATCGACCTCGGACTCACGCCGACCGCTGCTCGTGAGCCGAAATGCGACCGCTGCTCGCTATTCGAGCTTTGCATGCCTCACGCGATATCAGCAGACCGCTCCGCCACCGACTATTTGAAACGCGAGATCTTCGGCAGCGCTCGATCGGCCTTCAGAACCGAGAACTCCTCGAAAGCACCATGAAACGTCACCTCAATACCCTCTTCGTAACCAGCGAGGGCGCCTACGTAGGCCGTGAAGGTGAGCAGGTCATCGTGCGCCGCGAAGAACAGCCTCCGTTACGCGTCCCCATTCTGCAGCTCGGCGCGATCGTGCTCTTCGGCCGCATCGGATTCAGCCCATCCCTAGCCGGCCTGTGCGGCCGCCATGGCGTCACTCTCTCCCTCCTGTCAACCTACGGCCGCTTCCTGGCTCGAGTCGAAGGACCTGTATCCGGCAACGTACTTCTGCGTCGGGAGCAGTACCGGCGCGCCGACGAGCCCGAGCATTGCGCCGCCCTCGCGGCAACCTTCATCGGTGGCAAACTAGTCAACGCTCGAACGGTCCTTCGACGCGCTCTCCGCGAGCGCCCCCAGACCACGGGAAATGCTGATATCGAGCAGGTCGCCGGCACTCTCGGCAGCCTCCTGAAGCGACTCAGTAACACCCACGACCTCGACCAGATACGAGGCCTCGAGGGAGAGGGCGCCCGGCTCTACTTCTCGGTTCTAGACCATCTCGTTCTGAGCCGTGGAGACACTTTCCGATTCTCCAGTCGCTCTCGCAGACCGCCCCTTGATCCGATCAACGCGCTGCTCTCCTTCGCCTACACTCTCCTCACCCACGACGTCGCCGCCGCCCTCGAAGGTGTCGGCCTCGACCCAGCCGTCGGCTTCCTCCATCGCGACCGACCGGGTCGTTTCGGTCTCGCCCTAGATCTCGTTGAAGAGCTTCGCCCCATCGTTGCGGATCGACTTGTCCTGAGCCTCATCAACCGGCGTCAGATCAACGAACGCGGTTTCCGCCGCGAAGAAACCGGCCGCGTCGTCATGGACGAAGATATCCGCAAGGCCTTTCTCGTCGCTTACCAGGAACGTAAGAACACCGCAGTCACCCATCCATTCCTCGGTGAGAGAACCACCATAGGCCTCGTCCCCCATCTCCAGGCTCGACTGCTCGCCCGCCACCTGCGGGGAGATCTTGATGCCTATCCACCCTTTATCTGGAAGTGAGCTGAAGCCGTGCTCGTGGTGGTGAGCTACGACGTCTCAACCGTCGACCGTGCCGGGCGCCGCCGCCTCCGTCGCGTCGCCAAGCGTTGCCTCGACTACGGCCAGCGGGTTCAGAACTCGGTCTTCGAGTGCGTCGTCGATCCCGCCCAATGGGCTCAACTCAAACACCACTTGCTCAGCGAAATCGAGACAAAGGAAGACAGCCTGCGCTTCTACTTCCTCGGTTCGAACTGGCGCCGGCGAGTCGAGCATCATGGCGCCAAACCGACCCGGGATCCGGACGCCCCGCTCATCGTCTGACCCTTGCGCGAACCGGAAGTGCCCACAGAATCCCCGGGAGGTTCGCGGTCACTCCAGCTCATTGAAAACCGAAGACTTACGCTAGACTGACATCGTTGGGCTCCTTCGTGTCAGGCACGGCAACCAGGGGTTCGCGGAAACGCCCCTGCAAGCCACTGAAAAGAAGCCACTTATAAGGACCCTCTCGCCCCTCGCGCAGGGGCGCGGATTGAAACACCCTGACTCAGAACGCCTTATAGGCGAAGGCGACCTCGCCCCTCGCGCAGGGGCGCGGATTGAAACCCGCTTGCCGGTGGGCCCATCTTGGAGTCGACGTCCCTCGCCCCTCGCGCAGGGGCGCGGATTGAAACACGCTGACTCCGAAGGCCTTGTCGGCGATGGGGCCCTCGCCCCTCGCGCAGGGGCGCGGATTGAAACTGGAGACGCTCCGGGCACACCTCAAGCACCTCCAGCTCGCCCCTCGCGCAGGGGCGCCGATTGAAACCGCCACCAGGCGGCGGCCACATCGAGCACCGCCTGGCTCGCCCCTCGCGCAGGGGCGCGGATTGAAACTGGAGCTGCAGCATGGTGATGGCTCCGGTGGCGGCTCGCCCCTCGCGCAGGGGCGCGGATTGAAACGAGCAGCTTAGCGAGGCAACCGGGCTGTGGGACGACTCGCCCCTCGCGCAGGGGCGCGGATTGAAACTCGGCAAGCTGCTCGGCGTTATCCGCCTTCGCCGCCCTCGCCCCTCGCGCAGGGGCGCGGATTGAAACTGCCTGCGCCGGCTGCCGAGGCGCAGGTGATCGCCCTCGCCCCTCGCGCAGGGGCGCGGATTGAAACCTTGTGATTTTCAGGAAGTCAACGTAAACACTGGCCCTCGCCCCTCGCGCAGGGGCGCGGATTGAAACTTTAGATCGGGGCGGTCGAGTACTTCGACAAGATCCCGCTCAAGAAAGGCCTTGAGCAGCAAGGGGTCCGACTGGTGCCCCCGGGAGCGATCCGTTTTGGTGCCCATTGCGAACCCGGGGTCGTGGTCATGCCAGGCTACGTCAACATCGGCGCCTTCGTGGGAGCTGGCACCATGGTCGACACCTGG
>JBCCHV010000032.1 GCA_039028635.1 Acidobacteriota bacterium | reverse complement strand
GGGGGGGCGCGCTGTTTGCACAAAAACCCCCCGCACCGGGGCGCGGGGCCCCGCGCGGCCCGGGCGGCGCCACGGCCCCCGCGACGGGAGAGGAGGCCCAAAAACCGCGCTTCTTGGGCCGGAGTGGGACGCGCAGTCAGGGGCGCGTAGCCCCTCTCGGAAAAAACAGCTAGCAGCGCTGAAAAACTCGTCGGCAACCTGCGACCGGGCCCGAGAGGGCTGGGCGCCCCCGGCCCGGCGGCGGCAGAGGCTTGAAGGGCCGCCCTGGATTGGGCCGAGGACGGGGCCGCCTGCCGGCAGTAGGCACCGTCTGCTACTCCAGCAGACGGTCTCCGAGCCCAAAGGGCGAGGCGGCGCCGAAGGCGCCGAGGTCGGGGGCGCCCGGCCAGGGGTGAGAGCCAACGACATGTGCGTTGGCTTGAGGGGGGCGCCTTTTAGCCCCCCTGAAACAGACAGCTAGCAGCGTTGGAAATATCGCGAAGCGGACTTTTTCAGCAGCCTGCTAGCGGGCCGCGTCAGAGCGACTGCGCGCGCGCATACTCGGCAACGCGCTCGGCGATCAGGTCGCGCACTTCCCGGAACTTGGCCCGCGTTTCGTCGGCGCTGCCGACGAAGGCCGCCGGATCCTCGAAGGGCCAGATCAAGCGCTCATGAACCCCCGGCCAGACCGACGGACAGGACTTGGCGGCGCCATCGCACACCAGCACCAGGGTGTGAACCGGCAGCGTACCGAGAAAGTCGCGGTAGCCCTGGGGCCGGCGCTTGGAGACGTCGAAACCGGCTTCCGCCAACACCTCGACGGTCATCGGGTGGATGCGCTCGCCGGGCTCGGTACCGGCGCTGTGGACTTGGAAGCGCTCACCGAGCTCGCGATCGAAGTAGCACTGGGCCATCTGGCTGCGGGCCGAGTTGCCGGTGCAGAGCACGAGGATGGCCGGTTTCTGGGTCGTCATGGGGCGTTTTTTCTCCCGTAGCTGGGGTGGTCAGGGAGGTCTCGAAGCCCGGGGCCGCCGAGCGGGTCAACCGACTCCTGGCGTGGCAAGAGCCCTGAGGCTAGCGGGGATTCCGGGGTCGGTTCAAGGACCAATCGGTGACAGGGGGGTGACCTTCGCGCGGCCAACCTCGTCGCTCTCTGGTCTGCTATCATCGGACGGCGTCGGTGAACGATTTCTGCCCCCCGTCGCCCATCGGGCTGCGCAACTCTACGGCCCTTCATCCCTCGACAACGAGAGCGGTTTGCCATGAGACTGATTGCTACTTTCGCGTTCCTCGCCTTGATCCTCCTGCTCGCGCCCACTGCCGTCGGTGAAGAACCGAAGGTCGTCATTCTCGGCTTCGATGGTGCCGATGCGGCGATGGCGGAACAGTGGATGGATGCCGGTGAGCTACCCAACTTGGCGGCGCTGCGCGACCAGGGGACGTTCTCCCCGCTGCGTTCGACGATTCCATCCCAGACGCCGGTTTCCTGGTCGACCTTCGCCACCGGACTCAATCCTGGTCGGCACTCGATCTTCGACTTCCTGAAGCGCGACACGGAGACCTACCGCCCGAGCTTCGCGGCCTTCGACGAGACCCGCGAGGCCTTTCTGTGGGGCGAGCGCAACGGCTTGATGGTCGGCCTGTTGGGGTTCCTGGCGGTGGCGCTTCTGTCCTTCCTGCTGCTCCTCGTGATCTTTCGCAAGCGCCTCCTGCGGGTGACCGTGATCGCCGTGGTGCTCGGCCTGTTGGGCGGCGTCGGGGCCGGCATGGCGGCCGACCGGCTGATGCCGGTGGAGCGCCCGGTGGCGGTCAATCGTCAGCAGGGCGAGACCTTCTGGCAGGTGCTCGGCGCCGCCGGCAAGCGAGTGCGGGTGATGCGGGTGCCGGTGACCTTCCCGCCGGAGCCCTTCCCCCACGGCGAGCTGTTGACCGGCCTCGGCACGCCGGACCTGTCGTTCCGCATCGGCAAGCCCTTCTACTTCACTTCGGAGCTCTTCTTCCAGCCCAAGGGCGGGGGAGACTTCTCGATCGAGATCGTCGAGCTGGTCGACAACCAGGGCGAGATCAAGACCGAGGTCAAGGGGCCACCGAACAAGTTCTTCCCGGAGCAGAGCGACTACATCGAAATCCCGATGACGCTCACCGTGGCGGAAGATCGCCAGTCGCTGAATATCGAGGTCTCCGGCAACCGCTTCGACATGTCTCCCGGCGAGTGGAGTCCGTGGGTGGAGTTCGAGTTCCCCTTCAACTCGGTGATCAAGATGGCCGGTATCGGGCGCTTCCGGTTGATGTCGGTGGAGCCCGAGGTGCGCCTCTACCTATCGCCGATTCAGTTCGATCCGGCGAACCTGCCGCCGATGTTCGCGATCACCGCGCCGGGCGAGTTCGTCGACGAGCTCACCTACCGCTTCGATCGCTTCAAGACCATCGGCTGGGCGATCGACACCTGGTCGATCACCGACGGCACGATCAATGAGGAGATCTTCCTCGAAGACGTTGCTTTCACCGCCGACAAGTACAGCTCCATGATGCTCGACATGCTGGGAGACGACGACTGGGACGTGCTGGTGAGCTACTTCGAGTTCACCGACCGTGTGCAGCACGTCATGTACCGCTACATCGACCCCGAGCATCCCCTCTACACCGAGGAGGGAGCGGCCGAGTGGGGCAGCGCGATCCTCGATTCCTACAAGCGCATGGACGCGATCGTCGGCGAGGCGATGGAGCGGCTGCCCGAAGGAACCTCCCTGTTCGTGGTCTCGGACCACGGCTTCGCGCCCTGGCGCCGCACCATGAACTACAACACCTGGCTCGCCCGCGAGGGCTACATGGTGCTGCAGGGGGAGGGGCCGGAGCGCGCCAACCTCGAGGACCTGTTCGACCAGGGTGAGTTCTTCGTCAACGTCGACTGGAGCCGCACCCGCGCCTATGCCATGGGCCTCGGCAACATCTACATCAACCTCGCCGGTCGTGAGAAGAATGGCATCGTGCAGCCAGGGGCCGAGTACCAGGCGCTGGTGACCGAGCTCAAGACGAAGCTCGAGGCCTTCGTCGACGAGGAGACGGGCGACAATCCGGTGGCTCACGTCTTCACCCGTGACGAGGCCTACGGCACCTACGATCCGGAGCTCATTCCGGACCTCTTCCCGTCCAACAGCAGTGGCTATCGGGTGGGCTGGCAGGACAGCTTGGGCATTGTCGGCAAGAAGGTCGTCGAGCCCAATGTCGATGTCTGGAGCGGCGATCACTGCTCCGTCTACCCGCCACTGGTCAACGGCATTCTCTACAGCAACCGCGAGCTCATCCTCGACGATCCCTACATGGCCGACATCATGCCGACGTTGCTCGAGATCTACGACGTCGAGGCACCGACCCAGCTCGACGGCAAGAGCCTGCTGTAGCGACGCCAACCCGCCGGTGCTCGACCGAGCGCACCGGACATCGCCGTAGTGAAGAGCCCTCGCCCGTCGAGGGCTCTTCGTTCGTTTGGGCAACGGGAACGGCAGAAAACCGTTGGTGGTCACGTACTGAGAAGAGGGCTGCGCGGCGCCCTCGGACGAATGACCGGGCTCGTGCCCTGAGAGCGCTGTCCTGCGGGGAGAAGTCTCGTTCGTTAGATCGTTTCGGGGAGGGTTGCTCATGGTCATTTCCGCCGTCGCCAACGCTGTCGCGAATCTGGTTGTTCTGTTGCTCCTGCCCTTTGGCGGCTACTACCTCTTCCATCGTTGGAAGTACCGTCGAAGCTTCGGAGAGGTGGCCCGTCGGGCCGGGCTGCAGCTCGGCGAGGCTAAGTACATCGCCTATGGCGGTGGGATGGGTCTGCTGGTGGCGCTCGCGCTGGCGATCTTCCTGCGCGACCCCGAGCCTCTGACCCGCGAAGGCTCCGCGATGAGCGCCTATGCCGGCCTCGGGTTGGCTCCCGAGGTGGTTCTGGTGGCCCTGATCTACGGCGTCGTCAAGACCGGCTTCTGTGAGGAGCTGCTATTTCGTGGCCTGATCGCCGGTAGCCTCGGCCGACGCCTTCGGTTGCCTTGGGCCAACCTCTGGCAAGCGCTGATCTTCCTTCTTCCGCACTTGGCGCTGCTGGTGTTTGCTCCGGAGCTTTGGCCTTTGCTCTTGCTGGTTTTCGCCTTCGGGCTTTTCAAGGGTTGGCTGCGCATCCGCTCGGAATCCATCGTCGGTCCCTGGCTGCTGCATGCAATCGGCAACGTCACGGCGGTACTCCTGGTCGCCACCCGGGGAGTCCCGACCTGAAGAGGGGGGCATGACGGTCGGCTCTTGCGCCTGTCCGGTGGCTCACCGCAGCCGGTGGGGTCGCGGGTAGAATCGCCGCCATGGGCGTCGCCGGCCGTTTCCTGCTGATTCTGAGTACGTTCGCCCTCGCCGTGGTGCCGGTGACGGCGCAGGTCGGTTCGCGCGAGGAAGAGCTGGCCCGAGTGCGCCGCCAGATCAAGAAGCTGCAGCAGGATCTGCAGGCGGTCGAGCGTCGAGAGTCCGGAGCCGAGGGCCGCCTGGAGCGGCTCGATGTCGAGCTCGAGCTGCAGAACGAGCGGCTGCTCGAGGCGCGCGCCGCCCGTGCCCTGAGCGAACAGCAGGTGGCCGACAGCGAGCGCCGTATCGCCGACCTCGAGGTGCGCTTAGCCGCCGTTCGGGACGAACTGCGCGGTCGTCTCGGTGGGCTCTATCGCCTCGGTGGCCACGGCTACCTGCGTCTCTTTCTGTCCGTCGAGCCGGGCACCGACATGCTCGAGGCGATCCGCCTGCTGCGCTTCCTGGTGCGGCGCGATGCGCGCGCCTTCCGCAGCTTTCGGCAGGCGCGGGACGGCCTCGAGGACGAGCGCAAGACCCTCATCGGCAAGCAGCAGGAGGTGCGCCAATGGCTCGAGCAGGAAGAGGATCGTCAGGACGAGCTCGCTCGCATGCGCCGCCGCCAGGAAACTCTGCTGGCCGAGCTCGGGGGGCGCCGGCGCAGCCTCGAGGCGCGGGCTTCGGAGCTCGAGGATCGCGAGAGCAAGCTGGCCAACTTCCTCGACTTTCTCTACGGGCGCAGCGGAGCCGTGCTCAGCGGTCGGCCGATCCAGGACTTCCGCGGCGTGCTCGATCGCCCGGTCGCCGGGCGGGTGAGCCAGGGCTTCGGCCCACGCCTCGACCCCCGCTACCGCACCCGGGTACCCCACAACGGCGTCGCCTTCACCACCGCCAGCGGCGACGAAGTACGCTCCGTCTACCCCGGCAAGGTGCTCTTCGCGGCCCCCTTCCGCGGCTACGGCCCGACCGTGATCGTGCACCACGCCGGGCGTGTATTTACCCTGTATGCAGGACTTTCCAGCGTCGGCGTCGGGCGCGATGAGGTAGTATCTCTGGGAGATGTGGTGGGTCGAGCGTCCAACTCCCTGTACTTCGAGATCCGCGTCGAAAACCGCCCCGAAGACCCCCTCCAATGGTTTCGTTGAGGAGCCCCCATGAATCGCGGCCGGATGACCTTTTTTTTCGTCAGCGCAGCGCTGGTAGTGACCCTGTTGAGCGGCACGTTGCTCGGCGCCGTCACCAAGGATGAGCCCACGGGGGAAGATTCCCTCTACAAGTATCTGTCGGTCTTCACCGAGGTGCTGAGCCTGATTCGCCAGGCCTACGTCGATTCTCCGGAGATCGGAGAGTTGATGCTGGGAGCCCTCGACGGCACCACCGATGCCCTCGATCCCTTCTCGATGTATGTCCCACCGGGGCAGGTCGAGGCCTACCTGGCGGCGAGTGCGACCGTCGAGCAGCTCACCGGATTGACCATCCTGAAGGAGCGCGGGGTCGCCTACGCGGTATCGGTCGCCCCGGGGAGCCCGGCGGAGGACGCCGGACTGCGCATGAACGACCTGATCTCCAAGGTCAACGGCGAGCTGACCCGTGAACTGCCGCTGTGGAAGGTGCAGCAGATGCTCGGCGGGGAGGCCGGCTCGCAGGTCGAGGTGGAGGTGATCCGCCGCGGCGATACCCACGCTCTGACGATAGCCCTCGAGGCCTTCGAGACGGCGCCGGTCGAGTTCGCCGAGCAGGACGGCGAGCAGATCGTTCGAATCTTCTCGCCCCAGGCCGCTGCCGAGGCTCCGCTGCGCGACTTCCTCGAGAATTTCGAGGGTGATCGCTTGCTGGTCGACCTGCGCCGCTCCGCCGGTGGCGATGCCAACGTCGCCTATCGCTTGGCGGACCTGTTTGCTCGTGGCGAGCTCGGCAAGCTGGTGCGCAAGGACGAAGATCTGGTGAGCTTTGCCGGTCGCGACGAGGTGGTCTGGCAGGGCCGGATGGTGGTGTTGGTGAGCCGCGGAACCCTCGGGCCGTCGGAGATCCTCGCCACCGTTCTGCGCCAGAAGGCGGGGGCCGAGCTGGTCGGTGATCGCACCTTCGGCTGGGCCGGCCAGCGCGATTCTTCGGCCCTGGCGAGCGGCGGCAGCCTGTTCTACACCTCGGCTTTCTACACCGGGCCGGACGGTGAGCCGCTGTCGTCGAGCCTCGAGCCGGACGTTCGGGTGCGCCCCGGAACCGCCGGATTCTCGGCGGGTGAGACGGATTTCGAAGATCTCATCCTGCAGCGTGGCATCGAGCGATTGAAGGACGACGAGCCCCTGGAATCCACGGAGCAGAAAGCCGCCTGACGAGGCCACCGTCCTGAAGCGCGGGACGGCGCTGGGAAAGGTGGGCGGCTGCGCCGCCCGCCGCCATCGGCCGGGTGCCTCGGGCTCCATTTTCGGCGAATCGAGACATGGCGAAGAAGGGGCGTCGTCGGCGGCGCAAGCAGGTCGGTCTGGGAGGAGTGCTGCTCTTCCTGTTCCTGGCCATGGTGGTGGTGGCGGCGGTCTATCTCGCCTATCGCACGGCGGGTCCGCCCGCTGAACCGGTGGTGGTCGAGGAGGAGCCGGCCGCCGCGCCTTCGGTGCCGCCGGCGCAAGAGCGACCTGTCCCCTCCTCCGAGCCCGAGGTGGTGGCTCCGGTCACACCGCAGTCTCAGCCCGAGTCCCTTCCCGAAGCCTTGCCGGCGAGCGGTGAGGCTCGCATCGCCCTGGTGATCGACGATCTCGGCCGGAGGGTCGCCGACGTCCACGACCTGGAGGCCCTTGGAGTGCCCGTGTCCTACGCGGTGCTGCCCTTCGAGAGCCGCACTCCCCAAGTCCTCGCGGCGCTCGAGGATCACGGCGCCGAGGTTCTGCTCCATCTCCCCATGGAGGGCCGAGACGGAGCGACCCCGGGCCCCGGCGCCCTGCGCGCCGGGATGGCCGCCGCCGAGCTGGCGGCGGCGACCGGCCGCGCCCTCGAGGCGGTGCCGACCGCCCGCGGGGTCAACAATCACATGGGCTCCGTGTTGACCGCCGATGCCTTGTCGATGCGGGCGGTTCTCGAAGTGGTTGCGGAGCGCGGCCTGTTCTTCCTCGATTCCCGCACCAGCCCGCAGAGTGTCGCTTTTCGCACCGCCGTCGATCTCGGGATTCCGACCGCCGAGCGCCAGGTGTTCCTCGATCCCGATCCTGCGCCGGAGGCGGTGCGCTTCCAGTTTCGGCGGCTCCTCGGGGTGAGCCGTGACCGCGGCGCCGCCATCGCCATCGGCCACCCCCATCCGGCGACCCTGGAGGTGTTGCGCCAGGAGGTACCGCGAGCCCGTGAGCTGGGTTATCGCTTTGTTCCGGTGAGCGAGCTACTCGAGCGCACCGGCCTGCCGCCCTGAAGCCATCGACCAGGGTTGAGGCTCGCGGCCTGAGCCGTCAGGGCTGGCGCAGGACCGCCAGGGGACGCACCGCCAGGGCCCGCGCGCTGGCGCCGAGGCCGGCGAGGGTGCTCAGGCCGACGGTGACGGCGAAGGCCATCACCAGCAGCGCCGGCTGCGGTGACCAACCGACCTCGAGGCCCTTCTCGAGGATGCCCCAGGAGAGCAGGGTCGAGCTGGCCAGGCCGACCACGCCGGCGACGGCGCCGATCAGCGAGTACTCGAGAGCGAATCGTGCCACCACTCCCCAGCGGGTGACGCCGAGGGTTTTGAGCAGAGCCACTTCGCTGCCCCGGCGGGCGGCCCCGGCGGCGATGGCGCCGGCCAGGATGGCGAGGCCCGACAGCACCGTGAAGGCGCCCAGCAAGCGCACCGCCAGGCCGATCCGGGTGAGCAGGGTGGTGACCTTGTCGAGCAGCTCACCGATGCGCAGCATGGTGATGTTGGGGTAGGCGGCGGCGAGGCGGTTCTGGGTCTGGCGCTCGACCTCCGGAGCCAGGCGAAAGGTGGCGACTCGCAGGTGAGGAGCGGCGTCGAGGGCCGCCGGCTCGGCGACCAGGAAGAAGTTGAGGCCGAAGGTTTCCCATTCGACGGTGCGCAGGCTGGAGACCACCAGCTCCAGCGGCACTCCCTGGATGTCGAACAGCAGACGCGAGCCGAGCTCGACGCCGAGGTCTTCGGCGAAGTCGCGCTCGACGCTGACTTCCAGCGCCTGTGGATCGTTCCACAGGGCACCGGCGACGATGCGATTGTCGTCCGGTAGGCGGTCGAGGTAGGTCAGTCGCTGTTCCCGAGTGAGGGCCCAGCGGCGGGCGTTGTCGTTGGTTTCCTCGTCGGCCTCGGCGGCCGAGGAGATGCCGACGCCGTCGATCGAGCGCAGCCGGGCCATCACCACCGGCACCGAGTCGATGCCGCGGGCGCCGGCCTCGCCGAGCAGCGACTGCACGCCGCTCCACTGGTCCGGCTGGATGTCGACCAGGAAGGCCGACGGGGCATCGTCCGGCACCTGGGTGGTCAAACGGTGTCCGAGCTGACTCTCGACCTGGGCCATGGTGGCGACCACCAGCACGCCCAGGCCGAGGGCGACCATGGCGCCGCGGGTGCCGGCGCCGGGGCGCAGCAGCGCCTTGAGGCCGTGGCGCAGGGCGGTGCCGCCGAAGCTCTCCGGCAGGCGGGCGAGGGTTCCGGTGGTCAGGCTCGAGGCCAGCGCGAGGGCGCCGCCGGTGGCCAGCAGAACCAGCGTGAAGGCGCCGCCGAGGAGGCCGTCGCGGGCTTGGCCGATGGCGAACAGGGTGATGCCGCCGAGCAGCAGGGCGGCGGTGCCGAGGGTCGCTCCCCGGCTCGGCGGGGGCGGCTCGACGCTTTGCCGGAAGGCGCGCGCCGGCGGCAGCCGGAGGATCGAGGTCAGCGGTGCGATGGCGAAGATCAAGGCCACCCCGAGGCCGAGGGCGAGGCCGCGCAGCAGCGCTTCCGGCTGCCAGGGATCGAGCAGGTCGACGGGCACCAGATCCGGGAACAGGGCCGGCACGATGCGCTGCAGGGCACTGCCGGCGAGCAGCCCGACCAGGCTACCGGCGAGGGCGAGGAGGGCGGTCTGGGTGAGGTAGAGACCGAAGAGCTCCCGGGGCCGCACGCCGAGGCACTTGAGGATGGCGAGGGAGTCGTAGCGGCTGACCAACCAGGCGCGCACCGTCTGACCGATGCCGAGGCCGCCGACGAGCAGTGAGAGCAGGGCCGTGAGGCCGAGAAACCGGTCGACGCGATCGACTCCCTGGCGCAGCGAAGGTTGTGCCTGGCGCGAGGTCTCGACCCGGTAGTAGGGCGGCAGCTCCGCGGCGAGATCTTCGGCGAGGGCTTCCGGATCGGCACCGGCGTCGGCCAGTTGCAGCAGGGTGCGGTGCTCGATGCGGCTGCCCTTCTGCGCCAGGCTGGTGCGGGCCAGACCGTCGAGGGAGATCATCACCCGCGGTCCCATGGCGAGGCCGACCTGCAGGCGGTCCGGCTCGCGCTCGATCTCACCGGCGATGACAAAGCGCTCGCCGCCGATGGCCAGGCCATCGCCGATGGCGAGGCCGAGGCGCGCCAGCAGCTCGGGGGCGGCGAGGGCGGTCTCGGCGCTGAGCAGCTCGGCGATGGGGCGATCCGGAAGGAGCTCGATCTCGCCGTAGAAGGGGTAGCCGGAGCCGACCGCCTTGAGCTCGGCGAGCTGGCTTTCGCCGCTGCCGGGCGCCGCCACCAGGGTGACCATCTCCTTGATCTCGACGCGCGCCGCGATCCGGGGGTCGGCGAGGCGGGCCTGGATCTCGTCCGGCAGCGGACGGCGCCCCTCGAGGGCGAGGTCCGCCGCCAGCAGGTTGCGGGCCTGGGAGCGGATGCCGGCGTCGAGGCCGGCGGAGAGGCCGGCCACCGCCACCACGGCGGTGACGCCGACCGCCAGGCAGGCGACGAAGAAGGCCAGCGGGCGCCGCGTACCGCGCGACTCGCGCAGCAGCAGGCGGCCGTAGAGATCAAGACGCAACGGCCGTTTCCTGGCGCTCCAGGCGCCCGTCGCGGAGGTGGATCTGGCGGTCACAGTGGCGCGCCACGGCGGGGTCGTGGGTCACCATCACGAGGGTCGTGCCCTGCTCCGTCCGCAGCTCGCCGAGGAGCTCGAGGACGCGCTGGCCGGTGGCGCTGTCGAGGTTGCCGGTGGGCTCGTCGGCGAGCAGGATCGCGGGCCGTGCCGCGAAGGCGCGGGCGATGGCGACCCGCTGCTGCTCACCGCCGGAGAGCTGCGCCGGGTAGTGGTGACCGCGGGCCGACAGGCCGACGGCGGCGAGCAGCTCGTCGGCGCGCTGCCGGGGTGCCGCGTCGGCGATCAGCTCGAGGGGCAGCGAGACGTTCTCGCGGGCGGTGAGGTTGGGCAGTAGCTGAAAGGACTGGAAGACGAACCCGATGCGGTGCCGGCGGAGTCGCGCCAGGCGATCCTCGGACCAGCCCTGGATCGCCTCGCCGTCGATCAGCACCTCCCCAGAGGTCGGTCGATCGAGGCCGGCCATCAGCGCCAAGAGGGTCGACTTGCCACTGCCGGAGGGCCCCAGGACGGCCACCGATTCTCCCGCCGCGACCGTCAGGTCGATGTCGTCGACGAGGGTGAGGAGGCGGTCCCCGGAGGGCAGTTGTCGGGTGAGGGAACGAAGCTCGATACGTGGGGATTCGGAGGTCTTGGGCATCTCGTGACGGCAGACGGAAGGACTGGAAGCGGATGGCGAATCGCGAGTTGATGCAGGGGGCGCGGCGTTTGCCGCTGGACCGATCAACCCGAGGCGACACTAGAATAATTCCATGACTTTCCGACCTTTTGCCGGCGCCCTCGTCGCATGCCTCGCTCTCAGCCTCGCCTGTGGCTCGCCGCCGGTCGTCGAAGCCCCGGCGCCGGCCGAGCCTTCGGGCCCGCTGGTGGTCTTTCTCGGTGACAGCCTGACCGCCGGCTATGGCCTGGAAGAGGGACAGGCCTTTCCCGCTCTGATCTCCGAGGCGCTGGCGGCGGCGGGCGAGCCGATCCGCCTGATCAATGCCGGCGTCAGCGGCGACACCAGCGCCGGCGGTCTGTCGCGCATCGACTGGCTGTTGCGCCAGCGGCCGGACGTGGTGGTGGTGGCATTGGGAGCCAACGACGGCTTGCGGGGGCAGCCCCTCGAGGGCATCGAGTCCAACCTGCGCGCCATCGTCGAGCGTTGTCAGGAGGCGGGGGCTCGGGTGTTGATCGCCGGCATGGAGATGCCTCCCAGCCATGGCCCCGAGTACACCGCCGGGTTTCGCGCCCTCTATGGCGAAGTGGCCACCGCCACCGGCGTCGCCCTGCTGCCGTTTCTGCTCGAGGGGGTGGGAGGTGAGCCGGAGCTCAATCTCGCCGACGGTATCCACCCCAACGTCGAGGGCCACCAGCGGATCGCCGACACCGTGCTGCCGGCCCTACGCCGAGTTCTCGCCGGCCTCTGAGGCCTTGGCCTCCTGCCACAGCGCCTCCATTTCGTCGAGGCTGGCTTCGGCCAAGGGCCGTCCGCGCTCCTGCAGGCCCCGCTCGATATAGCGGAAGCGGCGCACGAACTTGCGATTGCAGGCCGCTGCCGCCGCCTCGGGATCGATCTCGAGCTTGCGCGCCAGGTTGGCGAGGGCGAAGAACAGGTCCCCGATCTCCTCGGCGGCGGCGGCTTGGCCGAGGCCTGACGCCAGGGCCTCGCGCAGCTCACCGACCTCCTCGTCGATCTTGTCCAGGACCTCCGCCGGAGTGGCCCAGTCGAAGCCCACGCCGGCGGCTTTCTGGGTCAGCCGGTAGGCGCCGTTGAGGGCCGGCAGGGAGCGCGGTACACCGGCGAGGAGACCGCCATCCTGCCGCCGGTCCAGCTTGCGGCGTTCCCAGGCCCGCTCGACGGCCTCGCGATCGACGAGCTTCTCGTTTCCGAAGACATGGGGGTGACGATCGATCATCTTGCGCTCGACGGCGTCGATCGCATCGCCGACGGTGAAGGCGTCCGCTTCCTCCGCCAGGCAAGCGATGAAGGCGCCCTGGAAGAGCAGGTCGCCGAGCTCTTCGCGGATCTCCGGCCAACGGCCCTCGTCCAGGGCATCGGCGAGCTCGTGGGCTTCTTCGAGGAGATACGGCCGCACGCTGGCGAGGCTTTGCTCGCGGTCCCAGGGGCAACCATCGGGCGCTCGCAGGCGGCGGACCAGGGCGACCAGCTCGGCGAGCTCGGAAGTTGGCTTCATGGTGTCTCAGGTGGTGTGGCGAGGGGCGGGATGCGCCTTGCTCCCAGGGATTTGCGCTTGCTACGATAGCGCACCGCGGCACTACCCGAAAAATTCGAGACGGAGTGAAAATCTTGGGCGACGGCGACATCAAGGTGACCGACAAGCGGATGTTCACCCCCGATGGCGAGCTGCGGGAGGAGTTTCGTTCCCTCGGCGACAAGGAGGCCGCTCCGGAGCCCGTTGCCGAACCTCCGGTCGAGACTGCGGAGGAGGAGAAGCCGGAGATCGAGCGTCCCGACCCGGCCGAGACCCAGGCCTTCCTCGAGCTGCTCTCGATGCTCGCCGAGCCGGCGGCGATCTTTCTCGGCGACGTTCCGTTGCCGGACGGACGCCGCACCGAGAATCTCGACATGGCTCGCATGCACATCGATCTGCTCGAAGTGCTCAAGAAGAAGACCGCCGGCAATCTCTCCATGGAAGAAAGCTCTGCCCTCGAGGACGTCGTCTATCGCCTGCAGATGCGCTATGTCCAAAAGCGCGGCTGAGGGACCGCCGGGTGCCCCGGGGCGCCCGCTGGGGCTCGTCGGGCTCGGCCTGCTCCTGGCCCTGGCGCTGACTCCGACGCTCAGTGCCCAAGACGAGGTTCGGCGCATCGGCGCCATCGAGATGCCGCTCGCCGCGCAGCAGAATCTGGTGCTGTTGCGTGAGCATTGGGCGCGTTGGGAAGGGGCGGTGGCGGGCGATCAAAGGGACCTCGCCGGGGCCTCTGTCGACGAGCTCCTGGCGACCGCCGAGCTGCTCGGCTTCGAGGCCCTTGCGGATCTCAGTCGGGCGGCCGTCTCGCGTGCCGTGGAGGTCGCCGTCGACGGCGACCTGGTCAAAGCCCGTTGGGCTCTCGAGGATGCCGAGCGCCTCGACCCGGGGGCGCCCGAGGTGGCCTTCGGGGAAGCTGCGGTCCATCGCCACGACGGTAGCTGGTGGCCCGCCCTGCAGGCTTCGTCGCGCGGTTACCTGCGGCTCCTCAGTCAGCGCCTGGAACGGCGGGTGATGCTGCACGGCGCGCTGTTCTTCGTTCTCTTCGCCCTGCTGTGTGCGGGTTTTCTCTTCCTCGCCCTCCAGATGGCGACCAAGGGAGGCTCTCTCTTCGCCGATGTCGTCAAGCCTCTCGGCCGGGTGCTGCCGGCGGCGCTGGCCTATCCCCTCGCCGCCCTCGCCTTGCTCTGGCCGCTGGCCTTGCCCCAGGGGCTGCTGTGGCTGGCGATCTTCTGGTCGGTGTTGTTGTGGGGCTACGGCTCCGGGAGCGAGCGGACGGTGCTGATCGGCCTCTGGCTTCTGCTCGGCGTGACGCCGCTGCTGCTGGCGGAGCAGCGGGCGCGCCTGGAGGTGGCGCTGGCGCCGCCGGCGCGGGCCCTCGACAGCCTGATCGAGGGCCGCCTCTACGGCGAGATCTTCAGCGATCTCGGCAGCCTGCCGGCGCTGTTCCCGGAGGAAGCCGCGGTGCAGCACTTGATGGCCGACGTGCACCGCAAGCTCGACTATTGGCCGGTGGCACGCAATCTCTACGAGCAGATGGCGGAAGAGGATGCCGGCGCCGTCGACGCCCAGATCAACCTCGGGGTCTACTACTTCCAGCAGAACAAGTTCCCGGATGCGGTGAACCACTTCAAGAAGGCGACGGAGTTGGCGCCGGACAATGTGCTGGCGCACTTCAACCTCAGCAAGGCCTACGCCGAGAGCTACTACTTCAGCGAGCAGAGTGCCGCCTTTCAGCGCGCCCAGGAGCTCGACCGCGGTCTGGTCGGGCAGTGGATTCGCGAGACCGAGAAGGAGCAGGTGCGAACCTCCGAGGCCGGTCTCGATCGCCTTCCCGAGATCCGCCGCCGGCTGCTCGCTTTGCAGCGTGGCGACGACAGCCTGACCGGCCGATTGTCGGCGGCGCGGCGCTGGTTCGGCCCGGCGGTCGCCGGGCTCCTGCTGCTGGCGGCCCTCGCCCTGCACTTGCTGCGGCGTCCCTTCGGCTACGCCAATCCGGCCCTTTCGGACGTCGGCGGCGGGCGCATCGATCGCGCCGTGCGCTTCCTGGTGCCGGGCTTCTTCTCGGCGGAGGTCGGCTATGGAGCTCGCGCCTACCTCACCCTGCTGATTCCCGTGGTCTTGGTGCTCTTGCCGCTGGCGCGCCACTTCAGCTTCGTGGTGCCGGTGGGCGTCGACCCGGGGCCGGAGCTGATGTGGGCCCTGTGCCTGGGCGGGCTCGCCCTGTTCTATGGTCTGCGCCTGGTCGTGGAACTGCGCAACCCTGCTTAGCGAGTGAACTGATGACCGTAGAAGGCACCCTCGACGTCTTCAATCTGCCGGAGATCCTGCAGCTCATCGGGCAGCAGCGCAAGACCGGCATCCTGACGGTCCAGGGGGAGAGCAACATCGTCGCGATCTCCTTCCTGCAGGGCGAGGTGGTGGCCGCCGACGCCCTCGATCGCACCGTCGAGGATGGTCTGCGCGACGTGCTGGTGCGAGAGGGCGTGGCGACCGCCGAGCAGCTCGCCGGGGAGGATGGGGACGGCCGGCCGATGGATCGCTGGGTCGAGGCCGGCCTGGTGAGCCGCGACCAGGTGTTGCGCGGCCTGCGGGGTCAGACCTTCGAAGTCCTCCAGGGCCTGCTCGGCTGGACCCAAGGCGAGTTCAAGTTCTACTCCGGGGACGAGGTGTCCTACGAGGAGGGGATTCGGCCGATCTCGATCGAGGAGCTGCTGGTGCGCTCGATCCAGGACGACGAGCCGGAGGCGGTGCCCGAGTACGGCGGTCGCTATCGGCGTCTCGATCCGCTGCCGGTGGAGATTCGTGACCGGGTTCCCGGGGTGGCGCCGCCGGACGAGGTGCCTGGAGTGCTCTTCCTGGTGCCCGATGAGCGCCTGGTCCTCGACAGCCTGGCCGAGGCACGCTCCGTCGAGCAGGTGGTCGGCGACACGGATCTCGACGAGTACAAGGTGCGGCTCGCCCTCTACCGATTGCTCGAACGCGAGGTGGTCGCGCCCTTCGACGCGCAGCGCGACGAGGAGGTCGAGCAGCTCTTTGACGTGCCGGTGCTGGCGGATATCGAGCCGCCGCCGGATCTCGGCGTCGACGACGAAGACGAATCTCTCCTCGGCGATCTGCCGCTGACCGAGGAGGCCCCGGCTCAGGCCCAGACGCCGGAGCCGGCAGCCGAGGAGCCGGTGGTGGAAGAGGCTCGCCCGGCGGAGCCCGAGAGCGACGACTCGCTGCCGGAGATCGACCTCGATCTCACCCTACAGGGCCAGGCTTCTGCCCCGGTCCCGGCGCCGGCTCTACGCCGCCGAGTGCGGTTTCGGGGTCTCGAAGGCTGGGTCGGGCGGGGGCTCGGCCTGCTGCTCGCGCTGCTCTTCGTCTCGCAGTTGGTTCCCGGCCCGCTGCGCCTGCTGTCGCCCTTCCCGTGGCAAGAGGCGGAGCGCGAGGCGTTGGTCAAGGGCCGGTTGGGGGCGTCCTTCCTCAAGATCGACCGTGCCCTCAAAACCCTCTTCCTGCTCGATGGCTCGTTCCCGCCGAACCTCAATCGGCCGATCGAGGCCAAGTTGCTGGAAGAGCCCGATCTCGACTCCGGCGACGGTCGGCGGGTGCTTTGGCAGACCACCGAGGGGGGCTACGACCTGACCCTCGACAGCGCCGGCGGGGGACCGACGGCGAGCGAAACGGTGATCGAGAACTTCTTTCTCGATCCCGCCTTCGTCGGCCTCGACGACGAGGGCGCGACGGCGCCGCTGGTGCTGCTGGATTAGTCCGCTAGTGCTGCTTGGTTAGCAGGGGTTCGAGGCGCCACCCTCGCCTACGGGGCGGCCCGCCTACGGAGCCCGGCCCGCATGCACGCGTCGTGCGTCTCGCGGCCGGCCAGGCACTCCCATCCTCAGCGGCTTCCGCTACCTCGCGCTTCCGCGTCGGCTGCCGAGTAGCGCCCAAGTTTGTGACGAATCTTCCCTTCGATCGCCCGTTCTCTTCAGGTCGGGAATAAATCTTAGCCAGTAATTGTCAAGTATGGCGAATGGCTTGCTTGACAGCGGATCACTAAGGTCTTAGTCTTGCCAAGCGACCGGCCGATTCGCCGTCACGGGGCTGTGCGAGAGCTTCTCGCGGGCTTCGCTGGGGAGGGCCGCTGAGATTTCTAAGCGAAGGAGTGAAGACGATATGAGCAAGATCATTGGAATCGATCTCGGCACCACCAACAGTGTGGTGGCGGTGATGGAAGGTACGGAAGCGAAGGTGATCCCCAATGCCGAGGGTAACCGGACCACCCCCTCGGTGGTCGCCTTCGCCAAGGACGGCGAGCGCCTGGTCGGCCAGGTGGCGAAGCGCCAGGCGGTGACCAATCCCACCAAGACCATCTTCTCGATCAAGCGCTTCATGGGGCGCCGCTTCGACGAGGTCGCGGAAGAGCTCGAGATGGTGCCCTACGATGTCGCCGGCTCGGACAGCGGCGGCGTGCGGGTGAAGATCGACGACAAGAAGTTCTCGCCGCCGGAGATTTCGGCGATGACCCTGCAGAAGCTCAAGCAGGCGGCCGAGGACTACCTCGGAGAGTCGGTGGAGAAGGCCGTCATCACCGTGCCCGCCTACTTCAACGACTCGCAGCGCCAGGCCACCAAGGACGCCGGCAAGATCGCCGGCCTGCAGGTCGAGCGCCTGGTCAACGAGCCCACCGCCGCCGCCCTGGCCTACGGTCTCGACAAGAAGAAGGATCAGGTGATCGCGGTTTACGACTTTGGCGGCGGTACCTTCGACATCTCGATTCTCGAGGTCGGCGAGGGCGTCGTCGAGGTGAAGTCGACCAACGGTGACACCCACCTCGGTGGTGACAACATCGATCAGCGCATCATCGAGTGGCTGCTCGACGAGTTCAAGAAGGATCAGGGAGTCGATCTGGCCCAGGACGCGATGGCCCTGCAGCGCCTCAAGGAGGCTGCCGAGAAGGCCAAGATCGAGCTCTCGAGCGCCCAGTCGACGGAGATCAATCTGCCCTTCATCACCGCCGACGCTTCGGGTCCGAAGCACCTCACCCTGACCCTCGGCCGCTCCAAGCTGGAGCAGCTCGTGGAGCCGATCATCGGTCGCTCCGAGGGACCCTGCCGCCAGGCCCTGAAGGACGCCGGCCTGAATGCCGATCAGATCGATGAGGTGGTGCTGGTGGGTGGTCAGACGCGCATGCCGGCGATCCAGGAGCTGGTCACCAAGATCTTCGGCAAGGAGCCCAACCGGGGCGTCAACCCGGACGAGGTGGTGGCCATTGGCGCCGCCATCCAGGGCGGCGTGTTGCGCGGCGACGTCACCGACGTGCTGCTCCTCGACGTCACCCCCCTGTCCCTCGGCATCGAGACCCTGGGAGGGGTGTTCACCAAGCTGATCGACCGCAACACGACGATTCCGGCGCGCAAGAGCGAGGTGTTCTCGACCGCCGCCGACAATCAGACTTCGGTCGAGGTGCACGTCCTGCAGGGCGAGCGCGAGATGGCGGCGGGCAACCGCACCCTCGGCCGCTTCCACCTGGTGGGCATTCCTTCGGCGCCGCGTGGCATGCCGCAGATCGAGGTCACCTTCGACATCGACGCCAACGGCATCGTCAACGTCTCGGCGAAGGATCTCGGCACCGGCAAGGAGCAGAAGATCACCATCACCGCCTCGAGTGGTCTCGATGAGGGTGAGATCGATCGCATGGTGCAGGAAGCCGAGTCGCACCATGACGAGGACAAGGAGCGGCGTCAGCAGATCGAGGCCCGCAACCGCCTGGACGGCCTGCATTACTCGACCTCGAAGACCTACGAGGAGAACAAGGAGAAGCTCAGCGCCGAGGACAAGGGCGTGCTCGAGAAAGCTCTCGAGGATGCCAAGAAGGCCCTCGACGGCGAGGACGCGGCGGCCATCGATGCGGCGGCGACGCAGCTCGAGCAGGCCAGTCACAAGCTCGCCGAGGCGATGTACAAGCAGGGCGAGGCGGCGGCCGGCGGCCCGGCTCCGGAGGCGGCGGCCGAGGGCGCCCCGGCGGACAGCGCCGACGACGTCATCGACGCCGAGTACGTCGACGTCGACGAGAAGGCCTGATCAGGATGCGGCCTCCGGTGGGGCGACTCGCCGGAGGCCTTGGCCCCCTCTTCCGGGCGGTCCGTCGGCTGCCTGCTCTCTCACAGCGGCGCGCCCGACGGTCCTCCCGGTGATCTCGAACCGGAGGTAGGTGATGGCTCGCAAGGGAAAAACGTCCTACGTGATGATCAGCGTGGTGGCGGAGCGGTTCGACATCCACCCCCAGACCCTGCGTCTCTACGAGCGCGAGGGTTTGATTTCACCGCACCGCAGCGCCGGCAATACCCGCCTCTACGATGAGCGGTCGCTGTCTCGCCTCGAGACCATTCTGACCCTCACCCGGGAGCTCGGCGTCAACCTCGCCGGCGTCGAAGTGATCCTCAACATGAAGGAACAGATGGAGAGCATGCAGGTCGAGGTCGACCGCCTGCTCGAGCAAGTCAAGCAGGAGACGATCGATCGGCGCGCCGGGATCGACCGGCGACACGCCCTGGTGCGCATCCAGAGCAGCGTGCCGGTGACCATCGAGCGCGACGACGACGACGGCGGTTAGGCCGCCCCCGATTGGGCCCCCCACACGGCGTGTCGGGGCCCTTTCCTCGTGCTACCATCCGCCCATGCCGGCGAGCCCAGGGACGCCCGAACCGTGTGCCTCGTGCGGCGGCCGGGGATGGATTCTCGGAGCCGATGGCGGAGCCGGCAGCGCTCGGCCCTGTGAGTGCCGTGATCGCGATCTGGTGGCGCGTCGCCTCGCCGCCGCGGGCATTCCCCAGCGCTACTCCGCCTGTACCCTCGAAAAATTCAACGTCAACCGCGGAGAGGCGAAGGCATCTCTGCTCAAGGCGCGTTCCCTGTGCCAGCAGTACTGCGATGCCTTCTTCACCGTCGATGGCGTCATGCGGGAGTCCGGCCTGCTGTTCGTCGGGCCCCCGGGGGCCGGCAAGACGCACCTTTCGGTGGCGGTCCTGCGTCACTTGATCCAGCGCTATCGCCTGCGCGGCCGCTTCGTCGACTTCACCTCGCTGATCCACCAGATCCAGTCGAGCTTCGATCCCGGCTCGCCGGACTCGAAGCGCCAGATCCTCGATCCGGTGATCGGCGCCGAGCTCCTGGTGCTCGATGAGCTCGGCGCCCAGAAGCCGACCCCGTGGGTGATGGACACCCTCTACCTGATCATCAACACGCGCTACACGGAGCGGCGGCCGACCCTCTTCACCACCAACTACCGGCTGCAGGAGGTCGCTGCGGCAGAGCCCCGCAAGAACCCCGGCGGGGAGTTCGGCTATCGATCCGCCGGTGCCTCCGACCGTCCCTCGGGACGCGAGCCTGCGGTGGCCTCCCTGTCCGCCCGCTTGACGCCGATGTTGGTCAGCCGTCTGTTCGAGATGGCGCAACCGGTCGAAATGCTCGCGGTGGAGGATTTCCGCCGCGAAGTGAAGCTGCATCAACACCGGTTGGCGCCGTGAGCGCGGCGGCCTTGGCTCGCGGCTGGTCGGTGACCCGGGCGAACCCCGCCCTGGTGGCTTGGACTCTGCTCACCATGGGAGCGGTGTTGATTCTCACCGTCGCCGGCGCCGTCGCGCCGCTGTTGACGGCCCTCGGCTGGGACTTCCAGAGCGATCTCGCGCCGCTGGCGGCGAGCCGCAGCGTCGAGGCGGTGGCCGATGCGGTGATCGTCCTCGAGGACGCCTTCGACCGCTCGGCGGTGGTGACCGGAACGTCGCTGGCGCTGGTCCTGTGGACGGCGGCGCTGGTGCTCTATTGCTTCGCTCAAGCGGGACTGTGGGGCAGCCTTGGCGAGCTCCGGCGGCGGGGCCTCGAGAGCCGTCTGGAGGCCGCCCGGCTGGTGCACTGGGGCAAGCGCCTGTTCGCGCCCTTCTTCTGGTTCGTCAACCTCTATGCGGTGGTCGCCTCGGCTCTGCTCCTGCTGGCGGTGGTGGCCCTGGCGCTGGGGGTTCGCGGCGCTCTGGCGGCCCAGCTCCTGGCGGCCTGCGGAATCTTCGCCGTCGCCATCGCGCTGCTGGTGGTGCACCTCTGGTACGGACCCGGGCGGGCGGCCCTGGCTTGGCCTTCGAACGGGTTGGGCAGCTCCCTGCGGCGGGGCCTCGGGCTCCTCCGCCAGCGCTTTGCGGCGGTGCTTCTGTTGGCGGCGCTGGTGGCCTTGGCGGGCCTGCTGTCGAGCGCCGTCGCCAGTCTGCTCTCGGCCACCCTCGGCAGGCTCGCCTTCGCCGTTCAGCTCGTCCTCGGGCTGCTCCAGGGGGTGGTCACCGCCTTTCTGGCCACCCTCCATGCGGCTGCCCTGGTGAACCTCCTGCGGCCGGCGATGGAGACCGCCCCGTGAAGCGCGTCTGGACCTGGCTAGCGGCGCTGGCGCTGCCCTGGCTGGTGGCCGGCTGCGCCCGCTCCGTGGCCCCCCCGCTGACGCCGGTCGAAACCACACCGAGCAGCGAGCGGCCGGCGGAGGCTCCGCCGGCCGTGGCCGCGCCGACGGCCCTGCCGTTGCCGGAGGCCGCCGCCGAAGCACCGCGGCAGCCGGTGCCGGAGGTGGTGACCCGGTCGCCGCAGGCGCCGATTCGCCTGCGGGTCGGGCTGGCGAGCGATCTCGCCGAGGTCGAGCTTCCATGCTGCGGTCAGGATCTGGTTTTGACCTTCGGGGAAGCTTCCCTGGGGCTCGACGAGAAGGTGGTGGTGCGTCCGGGGCCCGGGGCGGCGACGACCTTCCGACTGCAGGTCGCGGCGCTGCGGGACGAAGCTCAGGGAGCCCAGCTCGCCGCCCGCCTGGAGCGCCTCACCGGGGAGCCGGCCTCGAGTCACATCGATGCCGCGACCGGGCTCTACCAGGTGCGGCTGGGCCGTTTCGAGTCCCGCCAGCGGGCCCTCGCCGCTCGCCAGCGGTGGCGCTCCCTCGACCTCGCCGAAGCCTGGGTGGTGGCCGAGGCGGGGGATGCGGCGCTGGTCCTTGGCCGCGGCGACGAGCAGCGGCGGGTCGAGGGTCGCAGGTTGACCGTCGAGCGCCGGCGCGATGCGTCGACCCTCGCCGCCGCGGAGGACGAGCGCGGCTTGGTCTTCGGAGATCGCCGCTATCGCGGTCGGCTACAGGTATTCCTGAATGAGCGCGGGCGCCTCAACGTGATCAACGAGCTGCCCCTTGAGAGCTATCTGCGCGGGGTGGTGCCGGGGGAAATGGGGCCCAACCTCTATGACCGCATCGAGGCCCTCAAGGCCCAGGCGGTGGCCGCCCGAACCTACACTCTGCGCAACCTCGGCGAGTTCGAGCGCGAGGGCTATGACATCTGCGCCACGCCCCGGTGCCAGGTGTACGGTGGCATGTCCATCGAGCATCCGCTGTCGGACCAGGCCATCACCGATACCGCCCACCAGGTGCTGTTGTTCGACGGCGAGCTGGTGGATGCCCGCTACAGCTCGACCTGCGGTGGCCACACGGAGGACATCGAAGTGGTCTTCCCGCAGGAGAACTATCCCTACTTGCGCGGTGTGCCGTGCCTGGAGGCGGGCAGCATTGCCCTGAGCAATCATCTCCGTCCCGGGGCGCGCTATCCGGAAGCCATCACCCGTCAATTCTTGCCGGCGCCGCCGGGGAATTCCCTGGGAGCGTTCGAAGCCCGCTTGCTGACGGCGGCCCAGCAGGCCGGCCTGACGCCGCCAACGGGGCGCCTGGCGAGCCTGCGGCAGGGCGACCTGCGGCGTTTCCTGCTGGCGTTGCTCGACCTGGTGCTCGATCCGCGGGTCGCGACCTCTTTGCCGGAATGGGTGGAGCAGCCGCCGGCGAGCTGGTCGACGGAGGAGGTGCGGCGGGCTCGGGCGCTCTACGCCAGCGGCCTGTGGCGCGAGGACGACGAGCGCCAGCTCACGCCGTCACAGCTCGAAATGGTTCTCTACTCCTTCGCCCGCACCGTGGGCTTGCTGGTCGAGAAGAAGGCCACTCACCGCGCCCTCGACGACACCGGCTGGCGCATCCGCCTCGAGGGCCGGGAGCAGACCGTCGAGCTGCCACGCGGCCTGGCGGCCTTTCGACCGGTCGAGGATGGGTTGGCCTCCGACTCCCTCTTCCTGATGGCGGGAGACCCGGTGCGCATGGTGTGGTGGCGCGATCGGCTGGTGGCGGTGGTTCAGCCCTTCGTCAGCGAGCGGGACTTCCGTGCTCCCGCCAATCGCTGGCGATCCTGGAGCCGCTTCCGCAGCGACCAGCGCTTGGCCCGGCAGGTGGAGGAGCGCTATCCCGGTCTCGGTTTCACCGGCCTCGAGGTGCTCGAGCGGGGAGTCTCCGGACGGGTCGCCAAGCTGCGCATCCTCGGCCGGGACGATCGCTCGATCGAGGTCGAGGGACTGGCGATCCGCTGGACCCTGGCGCTGCCGGACACCCGCTTCGAGCTGCGTCGCACCCGCTCGCGCCAAGGGGCGCCGGGCTACTTCTTCTCCGGCAGTGGCCTCGGCCACGGGGTTGGCATGTGCCAGACAGGGGCTTTCGCGATGGCGTTGCGCAGCCACGACTACCGCCAGATCCTCGAGCATTACTACAGCGGGGTGACCCTGGCGAGGGCCCGCGGCCGGGCCGTCGCGCCGTTGCGGGTGGACCCGGCGGCGCGATAGCATCCAACGCTCTGAGCCGTTGTTGGATCGCTCCCACTTCTCTCCCCTTCGAGGTGTCATGACAGCCCTTCTCGAGGAATCTCCGTCGATCGATTTCGCCCTCACCGAAGAACAGCGCGCCGTCCGCGATGCGGCCCGCGACTTCGCCCGCAAGGAGCTCGATCCCATCGTCGAGGAGATCGACGAGAGCCAGACTTTTCCGGTCGGCCTGTTCAAGAAGGCCGGTGAGCTCGGTTTCCTCGGGGTGATCTTCCCGGAGGAGCTGGGTGGCGCCGGCATGGGCTACGTCGAGTACGTTCTCGTGATCAACGAGATCGGCCGCGTCGACCCGTCTCTCGGCCTCAGCGTGGCGGCCCACAACTCGCTGTGCACCAATCACATTTACAAGTACGGCAGCGACGACCAGCGTCAGCGCTGGGTCCGACCGCTCGCCGCCGGTGAGAAGATCGGTGCCTGGAGCCTGACCGAGCCCGACGCCGGCTCCGACGCCGCCGGCACCCGCACCCGCGCCGAGAAAGTCGATGGTGGCTGGGTGCTCAACGGCTCGAAGACCTTCACCACCCACGGCACCGTCGGCGACGTCTGTGTGGTCTTCGCGGTGACCGATCCGGCCGCCGGCCGCCATCGCAATGTCTCCGCCTTCGTGGTCGAGAAGGGCATGGATGGCTTCCGCTCCGGAAAGAAGGAAGACAAGCTCGGCTGTCGCGCCTCGGACACCGCCGAGGTGGTGATGGAGAACTGCTTCGTTCCCGAGGATTATCTTCTCGGCGAGGAAGGCTCCGGATTCCAGCAGGCCCTCGGCATCCTCGATGGCGGTCGAATTTCGATCGCGGCTCTCGGATTGGCGGTCTCCCTCGGGGCCTTCGACACGGCTCGCGACTATGCCAAGCAGCGGGAGCAATTCGGGCGGCCGATCAGCCAGTTCCAGGCGGTGCGTTTCCACTTCGCCGAGATGGCGACCCGCATCGCCGCCGCCGAGGCGCTGACCTTCCAGGCGGCCTTGGCGATGGATCGCGGTGAGCGCGTCACCCGGCTGTCTTCGCAGGCCAAGCTCTACACCAGCGAGACGGCGGTGTTCTGCTCCGAGCGTGGGGTCCAGATTCACGGCGGCTATGGCTTCATCAAGGATTACCGGGCCGAGAAGTACTACCGCGACGCCAAGATCTGCACCATCGGCGAGGGCACCAGCGAGATCCAGCGCATGGTGATCGCTCGTCAGCTCCTCAAAGGGGCCTGAGCGGTGGCCGAATCTCCGCGGCCGCGCCGGGTCGAAGAAGACCTGGACCGGCTGGTGGAGCGGATTCTGAAACGGCACACCCGGTCGGTGGCGCGCGCCATCAGCCTGGTGGAGGACGGCGGCGCCACCCAGCGGGAGCTGGTGCGTCGCCTCTACGGCCGCACCGGCCGGGCGCGGGTGGTCGGTTTCACCGGGCCGCCGGGGGCCGGCAAATCAACCCTGGTCAACCGCTTCGCGACCCTCTGTCGGGAACGCGACGAGACCGTCGCCGTGCTCGCCGTCGATCCGTCGAGCCCTTACACCGGCGGTGCCATCTTGGGGGACCGCATTCGCATGCAGTCCCTCTACCTCGATCGCGGCACCTACATCCGGTCGATGGCGACCCGAGGTGCGATGGGCGGGCTGGCCCGCGCCACCCATGACGCCATCGACGTGCTCGACGCGGCGGGCTTCGATTGGGTGCTGGTCGAAACCGTCGGGGTCGGTCAGGACGAGGTCGACATCGTGCGCAGCGTCGACACGGTGGTGGTGATCACCGTGCCGGGGCTGGGCGACGACATCCAGGCGATCAAGGCCGGCATCATGGAGATCGCCGATGTCTTCGTGATCAACAAAGCCGATCGCGAGGGCGCCGACCGCACCGTACGAGACCTCGAAGGCATGCTGGGACTGGCGGAGCACCATCCGGAGTGGCCGCCACCGATCCTCAAGACCATCGCCTCCCGTGGCGAGGGCCTCGAGCCTCTGCTCGAAGAAATCGAGCGACACCGCGGCTGGCTCGACGACACCGGCTTGCTCACCGACCGACGCCGAGCCCGGCTGCGGTTGCGGGTCGAGGCCATCCTGAAAGAGCGCATTCTGCGAGCCGCCGATCAGGCTCGGGGAGTCGCCCAGGAGGTCGATCGATCCCATCGCGAAGGGCACGATCCCTACCAGGTGGCGGAGCGTTTGTTCGCCGGCGCCGTGGCCGGCTCTGCTGGCGGGGAAGGGAGAGAAGGATGATTCAAGGCGTCGACCATATCGGCATCGCAGTGCGCTCGATCGCCGAAGCGCGTGGTTTCTACGAAGCCCTCGGCCTCGCCGTCGAAGAGATCGAAGAGGTTCCTCGAGAAGGGGTTCGGGTGGCGATGATTCCCTGCGGCGAAAGCTGTATCGAGCTGCTGGAGCCGACCCGCGAGGACTCGCCGATCGCGCGATTCCTGGAAACTCGGGGACCGGGAATCCATCATCTCTGCCTGCGCAGCTCCGACATCAACACCGACGAGGGGGCTCTGCGCGAGCAGGGGTATCGGCTACTGCGGCCGGAACCGACCCGCGGTGCCGGAGGTTGCTGGGTGCAGTTCGTCCACCCGAAGAGCGCCGGCGGAGTGTTGGTGGAGCTGTCTCAGAAGTGATCTCGCCGGGCAATGTGGTGTTGGCCCACCTGGTCAACCCGACGGAGAAATTCTGGGGGATCTTGCAGGAGCTCGGCGTCGCCGGCGTCACCCTGCGGGCGATCAACGTCTCGTCCTTCGACGATTTCCTCGCCCAGGCGGCGCGGCGAGAGCCCCCGAGCCTTGGGCTCTCGACGATGTTCATTCCGCTTTTTCGGGTGGAGAGAATTTTCCTCGACGAGCCGATCGGCCAGGTCGAGTCCTACTGTCAGCGCTTCTACCGCCGGGTGGGGATGAGCGTTGAAGACTACTGCCGGGGCGACGACGGCGAAGTTCCTTCCTGAGTCCCCTTCTCAGTTGGGCATCATGCGGCCGATGGCGAGCGCCTCGTCCTCGAAGACTCCCAGCACCCGGTGAAGACGGGTGAGCTGAATGATCGAGCGCACCGTCGGATTGGGGCCGACGAGAGCGATGTCACCACCGACGGCGCGGCAGCGCTTGAGCAGGGTGACAAACAAGAACAGTGCGCTCGAATCGACGAATCTCACCTTTGACAGGTTGAGGATCAGCAGGGGATTGCCGGAGTCCACGAGATCGGTCAGTTCGTTACGCAGGACCGGGGTGGCGCTGGAATCGATGTCTCCGCTCAGGGCGACGACCTCGATCGGCCCCTCGGATCGGGTTTTGAGCATCCGTTGACCTCCTTGTTCGGCACGGCCGTCGAAGGCGGTGCTACCGGTGTAGATAGCAAGACGTTTGCCAGCTCATCCCGCGGGATAGAACCGGCGCTTGGCGCTTCGACGCCGCCATGGTGTGTCGCTTCGACCAGCGATGAGGCACCCGGCCGTTTCGATTCGGAACAGCAACCCTGGATCAGGATGCTCGTAGGTAGGCGTGGCGATGAGAAATCAAAGTAAGAGAACAGCCTTCAATTTAATTTTAGCATGTACGCTCTTCTTTGCCTCTTCCCCTGGGTTCGGCCAGGGACTGCAGGAGCGCTATGCGGCGTCCGTGGAACGCTACGAGGCCGGTGACTTCGAAGGCTTTCTCGCCGCCACCGGAGCCGCCCTCGAGCTGGCGCCGGATCATCTGAGATTGCGCTACAACCTGGCCTGCGGCCAGTCCCTGACCGGCGATGCCGCGGCCGCCGGCAAGACGCTACGCGAGCTGGCCGCCGGAGGAGCTCATTTCGATCTCGATTCCGAGAAGGACTTCGATCCCATCCGGGCGACCCGTTCCTTCCGGCGCGCCCGTCGTGCGATGGCGAAGCTCGAGAAACCGGTCGGTCGGGCGTCGCGGGAAGCCACCTTGAGGGCAGCCGGTGCCCTGCCGGAAGGCATCGCCTACGACGAGACCAGCCGCACGTTGTTCGTGGGAACCGTGCGAGGACGAACTCTGTACCGCATCAGCGATGGCCGGAGCGAGGCTTGGCTGGGGCCGAAAGAGGGCCTGCAGGGAGTTTTCGGCATGGCCGTCGACAGCCCTCGCCGGCGCCTCTGGCTGTGCAGTGCCGCGGTGCCCGAGATGGTCGGCTACGACGCCGACCAGGCCAACCGAGCGGAGCTGCTGGCGGTAGGCCTCGACGATGGCGTGATCGATCGTCGGCTGCTCCTGCCGGAGGCGGCGCGGGATTGCAATGATCTGATCGTGGCCGACGATGGGGGAGTCTTCGTGGCCACCAATCGCGGTGGCATGGTCCTACGGCTGGCTGCGGGTGGAGAGAGCTTCGAGACGCTGCTGTCGGCCGGTACCCTGCGCGCGCCGGGAGGCCTGGCGCTGAGCGCCGATCAGCGTTCCCTGTGGGTCGCCGACTGGTCGCGAGGTCTGTGGCGGATCGAGATCGAGTCCGGGGAGGCTCACCCGATCCTGGGTGAGGACAGATCGATCTTGCGTGGGGTCGATGGTCTGGTGCGCGATGGCGATCGCCTGATCGCCGTCCAGAACGGCTTCCGGCCCCACCGGGTGATCTCCTGGAAGCTGCAAGGCGACCGCATTGTGGACGAGAAGGTGCTGCTGCGCCACCACCCGGACTTCGACGAGCCGACCTTGGCCTTGCGCACCGGTCGGCGCCTCCTGATCATCGCCAACAGCCAGTGGGAGACCTTGGCCACGGGAGGTGAAGGGCGGGATCCGGTGGTGCTGTCGCTCGCTCTCCGCTGAGGGGAACACCGAGCTTCCGAAGGGCGTTCCTCAGGCGCCCGATAGCAGCTTTCGAAGCACCTCGACTCCGCGCTCCACGACCTCTGGTGAAGCCGACGTGAAGCACAGCCGCACGTGATTCGGGAAGGGACCGAAGCTCGGTCCCGGAGCCAGGAACAGGCCGTGGTCGGCGCAGTCTTCGAGAAATCCCAGCAGGCCGCGTTCGTCGAGCTTGGCGCTGACGTCGAAGAACAGGAACGTGCCCCCGGCCGGGGCCGGAAGGTCGAGGGATTCGGCGGCTCTCCGGCCGAGATCCGAGTAGCGTCGGCGGGCCGCCTCGAGCCAACCATCGCCCGCCGGCGAGAGCACCGCCTGGGCGGCGAGCTGACCGGCCGTCGGAGCGCTGTAGAAAGTATGGGTCGACACCTTGCGGACTTCGGCCATGGCTGCTGCCGGTCCTACCAGGTAACCGCAACGATTGCCGGCCATGCCGAAGGCCTTCGAAAAGGAGTAGGCCGAGAAGGTCCGTTCGGAAGCGTAGCGTCGGCAGTAGGCCGGCTCGCCGCTGTACTGCAGGTCCTCGTAGACCTCGTCCGACAGCAGCCACAGGCCGCGGCGCCGAGCCCAGCCGCAGATCTCCTCGAGCAGGGCCGGTGGCAGGAGATGCCCAGAGGGGTTGTTGGGAGTGTTGAGATAGAGCGCGACGGTGCGTCGAGTCACCGCGCCGTCGAGGCGTTGCAGGGTGTCGTCGGCGGCCCCGTTGCGCTCGAACACCGGCACGGCGACGGCGCGTGCCCGGGCAGCCCGCACGATGCCGGCGATCAGGGGCCAATAGGGAGCCAGGATCAGCACTTCGTCGCCGGGTTCGAGAAGCGCGCCGGTTACGGCTCCGAGGGCACCGGTGGCGCCGGTGGTCATCAACACCGAGTCGGCTGAAGTGACGATGCCGGTGCGTTCGGCCACCCGCTGGTGGAGGGTCGCGATCAGCTCCGGAAGGCCATGGGGCGTTGCGTAGCGATGCATGCCCGGATGATCGGCCACCTGGAGGTCTTCCATGCGGGCGCCGATCGCTGGCTCGAGCCAGGTATCGCCGACGTGTAGGGGGTAGACCTCCCCGGGGAAATCGGCGATGCGCGCCGCGAGGGCGGAAAACACCGATCCCGAGATCCCCTGGACCGTCGACGAGAAATCGGGGTATTTCGGCATCCCGCAACGATATCGCCTGCGGCTATGCTCGGGACATGGAAAAGGCCCTGCCGGCCGACTTGCTGGCGCTGTCGAATCTCGGTCCGACCAGTGTTCGTTGGTTGGTCGAGGTCGGGATCGAACGCCCCTCGGATCTCGAGACCCTGGGCGCTGTCGAAGCCTACCGGCGAATCCGCGGTGCCGGCCTCGCCGTCAGTCTCAATCTTCTCTACGCCCTCCACGGCGCTCTCTGGAACGTCTCCTGGATCGACTTGCCGGCCGAGGTCAAGGCGGACCTTCGGCAAGCGGTCCGATCCGCCGACGAGGCCGAGACGTAACTTCTTTGCAACCCAAGGAAGCTTCATGTGGTCTCGACTCGAGCAAGAGCTCAAGGTAGAGGCCGGACCAATGGCGCCGCCGTCGGACGGTCGCGAAAGTCGGGAATTCCGACTCGGAAGGGCAGGATTCCGGCGGGAATCATGACCGATTCTTGGAAAAAGCTGCCCTGTTTTCGCCTCCTACGGCACCATTCTTTACACATGGCTCGATGTGAGGGCCATGAATTACATGAGCGTCTTGTGAGGAGATCGTAATGCGGAGAGGTATGCGTTGGATTTGGAGTGTCGCTCTGGTGCTGAGTCTGTTGGTGGTTCCCATCACCTGGGGAGAGCCGATGGCGGCGCAGGGAACGCCGAAAGTGGGGTGGATCGAGCGAGTTTGGGATTGGGTGGAGAGCTTTGTCGGTGCGGGCCAGAGCAGCCGCACCGAGTCACGATCGACCCCTCCCGATTCGGGGGAGCCCGGAGCGGGAGAGTCGGACAACAACGAGACCGGCCCGATGATCGATCCCTCCGGCCACTCATTCCACTAGCTGGTTGCTGAAGGACTCGTTGGCTATCGGTTCCCGGGCCTGAGAGGGCCCGGCACCGGCGAAGCTGCTACGACGGAAGAGCAGGCCGAGAGCCTTGCTTCTTGGATCGGAGTTCTCCTCGTCGAGGGCTCTGATCCTGGGTTCGCAGCACTTCCGATGGCTTCAGAAAGGCTCGCCCACGTCCTTAATCGACGGTGGCGAGCCTTTTCTTGCTTCCCGAGGCTTTGTCCTGCGGTCAGCGACTCAGGCGCTTTGGCGAGCCTGCTCGATCGCTCCCGCGATCTGCTGGATCTGAGCCAGTGTTTCGGCGCCATGGGCGACCGACTGCCGCAGCATGGCGAGGGCGGTGAGGGCTTCTGGAGCGATGCCCAGACTGCTGAACACCGAGAACATCTCGCGGGCGAGCTCCTGCAAGTCTCCGACCCGACCCTGATGAACGAAAAGCTCCGCCAAGTCGAGGGAAACCAGCGCCGCATCGTGGAGAAACTCCTCCTCGACGAAGCGCTCCCTCACCCGCAGGAGGATGCGCTCGCTGTCTTGGAACTGAGACAGATCGCGGTAGATCTTGGCCTCGGTCCAATCGAGCCTTAGCCGATCCGTTTCGCCGGCGCCGACTCGGTAGATCGGTCGCGCGCGGTCGATCAGGCCGATCGCCTCGTCGAGGGCTCCCGTCCGCGACAGCATGAAAGCGAGGTTGTGAATCCCCGACAGAAGAGCCTTGAGATCGCCGTTCGGACCGATCTGCTCGAGGGCCTTCCAGACCGTCGAAATGGCTTCTTCGTGGCGTTCGAGATCAGTCAGACACATCGAAGCCTTGATCAGGCACTGGGCGGCCGACGGGCTGTCGCCGAGGCGGCGGTAGGCGCGCTCGGCTTCGCGCAGGAGATCGAGGGCTTCCGGCCAGCGGCTCTGGGAGTAGCGCTGAGAGGCCAGGAAGAAAAGGAAATCGGCCTGGAGCTGGGGGTCGCTGGCGGCACGCTCGATAACCAAGGCTGCGGCGCGGAATTCACGATCGGCCCCGTGGGGGTCGCCGGTGATGCGTTTGCCGTTGGCGAGCTCGAGGAGGGCGCGGGCGAGCAGCTCTTCGTCTCCTTTGATGGCTAGCTGACGCGCGATGGCCACCGCCAGCTCGGCCTGGTGGAGGCCTTCGGCGGGGTCCTCGTGGCGCAGGGCGATACTGCGCTCGATCAGCAGGTGGCAGACCGCCCGGCGGCGGTACTTGGAGGAGTTTTGCAACACCATGGCGCGGCGACCGAGGGGCAGCGCCTCGATGTCGGCGAGTAGCGCTTCGGCTTCGAGATGCTCGCGATCGACCAGCTCGATCAGCTCACCGGACTTCTCGACCAAACGGTCGAAGATGCTGTCCAGAGCCTTTTCCGACGGTTTCTCCTGTTGCGAGATGCGGAGAGCTCGCGAGGCCCGTTGCGAACACTCTGGGCAGCCGGCCAGGAGGTGGCGGACCACGGTTTGGCGCTCGTGCTGGTCGCATTGACCTTCCAGCAGATGGTCGAGGGCGGCCGTGGGATGTCGAGGGGCGTTCATGGTGTGCTCCCGGAGGTCATCGATCGGTTTCACCGGTCCGGTCGCGCTCCAGGGTCACCGCGCGCTGCGCCACCTCCTCGACGAAGCGATTCACGGGACCAGCGAAGACTCCCGGTGCCAGCTCCTTGCCCAGTTTCTCGGTGCAGTACATATCGTAGTGAGCGGCGAAGAACTCACCGGGATCCTCGTCGAGAGCTCTCAGGAGGGAGAAGAACTCTTCCAGAGTCAATCCGCTTCGCCCATGGAACACGTCATCGAGCCACTGTGTCGAACGATCGATGGCTTGGCACAGGTCTTCACGAGAAAGTTCGCTGTGCTCGACCTTGATCGCCAGCAGGCCAATGACCTCCATAGCCTCTCGCTGGGCGTTCATAATTGGTGTTTCATCCTATCGGTTCTGTCGCTTGTAAGCAAGTCGTTTTATTCGACAATTGAGTTTTCGTGGCGGCCGTCCGCTGGCGAGCTGGAACCGCCTTCGCGGGTATAAGCTGGGGCTCATGATCGCGCCTCCCAATGCTACCGCTCTGCCCTCCCTTGGGGATATACGAAAAGCCGCCGAAACGATCGCCAGCCGAGCCCACCGGACGCCTCTGTTGACCTCGCGGGCCCTCGACGATTGGCTCGGGGCGCGTTTGTTCTTCAAGGTCGAGTGCTTTCAGAAAGCCGGCGCCTTCAAGTTTCGTGGCGCTTGCAACACGGTCTTCTCCTTGTCCGAAGACGAGGTCGCGCGCGGCGTGTTGACCCACTCTTCCGGCAATCATGGAGCGGCCCTCGCCCTCGCCGCCCGGCTGCGAGGGGCGCGCTCCTGGGTGGTGATGCCGCGCGATGCGCCGCAGGTGAAGCAAGCCGCCATGGCCGCCTACGGGGCCACCCTGGTGCCCTGTGAGCCGACGCCGGCGGCGCGCGAAGCAACCGCCGCCGAGCTGCTCGCCGAGACCGGTGCGACCTTCGTCCATCCCTTCGATGACGTGCGTGTCATCGCTGGCCAAGGCACGGTGGCCCTCGAGATCCTCGACGACGTGGACGATCTCTCGCGGCTGATCGTGCCGGTGGGCGGCGGCGGGTTGCTGAGCGGCACCGCCATCGCCGTGACCGAGACCACATCGGATGTGCGAGTGGAGGCCGCCGAGCCCCTCGCCGTCGACGATGCGGCGCGCTCCTTCACCAGCGGCGAGCGGCAACCGGCGGTGGTCGCGCCGACCCTGGCGGATGGTCTGCGCACCGGCCTGTCGCCGCGCACCTTCCGGGCCCTTCGAGAGCGCGTGAGTGCTGTCATGACGGTCAGTGAAGAGGCGATCGTGAAGGCCATGAGGATGCTCTGGGAGCGCCTCAAGGTGGTGGTCGAGCCCTCCGCCGCGGTGCCCGTCGCCGCTCTCCTCGAGCATCCCCCGCAGCCGGACGAGCGCATCGCCATCGTGCTCACCGGTGGCAATGTCGATCTCGAACGTCTGCCCTGGATCGATCAGACCCTTCCGACGCCATCACCGTAGAATAGAGACGGACGGCGGCCGCCGCCCCGCGGCGCGCCGGCACCGAGTCCAATGCTCTGAGATCAGGCTCGAGGACCCCTGAGCCGAAGACTTCACCGAACCGGGAATCGAATATCTTGAAGAGGAACCTCGTCACTCTCCTCGTTGCCCTCGGGTTGGCAGCCTTCCCCGCCCTGCAGGCGGACGAGCTGCGGCTGACCAGCGACCGCGTGATGATCGAAGTGCTCGATGGCCGTGGTCGCGCCGTCGAGGAGCTGTCCGGCGACGACCTCGAGATTCTCGAGGCCGGCGAGAAGCGCTCCGCCCTCGAGCTGCTGGCGCCCGGCGCCACCGGCCGGGAGCCTTGGCGCATCACCCTTCTCTTCGATGCCGTGCTCACCGGCGACGGCTCGATGGCGCGCTCGGCGCGGGTGCTCGAAGAGCAGGCCGAGGCGCTCGCCGATCTGGGTTGGGTGGAGGTCGTGGTGGCCGACCCGGAGCCGCGGCTGGTGCTGCCGGCGAGCCGCGACGCGGTGGCTCTGTCGAACGCTCTGGGACGGGTCTCGCTGCTCGAAGAAGCTTCCGATGCTCTGACCCGCGAGCGGCGAGAGACGCTCCGCCTACTGGCCGCCATCGGCGATCCCGAGGAGCGCCAAGAGGCTCTGGTCGAGGCGGTGCAGCGGGAGGAAGCGCTGGTGCTGGAACGCCACCGGGTGTGGCTGAGCTGGCTGGCGGCGGCTCCGCCGCGCGGTCCCCAGGCGGTGCTGCTGGTGAACGATGGCTACGACCTCGATCCGGCCGCCGGCCTGGGAGCCCTCGCCGGTCTCGAGCTGGCGCCCGAGCGCTCCCTGCTCGAGCCCTCCCAGGATCTGGCGCGTGCCCTCGCCGCCTATGGCTGGGTCGCCCTGCCGGTGGCGCTGCGCCAGGCGCGGGATAGTCAGGGGTCGCGCTTCGGAGCGGTCTATCGGGGCGACGATCCCGGCGGGGAAGACGTTCCCGTGCTCGGCACCATTCGTCTCCCCGGCCGGCGCAGCGCCGAAGAGCGGGCGGCCGAGGACGAGGTCGATCCGTTCCCTGCGCAGCCCTATGACGGGCTGCGGGCGTTGGCTCAGACCACCGGCGGTGAAGTGCTGGCCGAGACCGCCGCCGTCGGTGATGCGCTGGCACGGCTCGCGACTCGTTGGGAGCTGCGCTTTTCCGGAGCGCGCCATCCGGCCAGCGAAGGCAGTTTGCTCGAGGTGCGGCCTCAAACGACGCGCTGGCAGGTTCGCGGGCCCCGTTGGGTCGGTGGTGCGACGCCGTCGGCGGTGGCCGCGCTGCGCGCTGATCGGCTCCTCGCCGGCGACGATCTACCCTCCGATCTCGAGGTGGTGGCGGTGGTCGAGAAGGATCCCCCCCAGCCGCGGCTCGAGGCTCGGGTGGCGGTCGGGCCAACCTCGAGTCCTTTGCCCCGCGTCACTTTGGTGGCGATCGACGGCGAGGGCAAGCGCCAGGTGATCCATCAGCGAGTCGATGGGGTGCGCGGCGAGGACGCGGCCCAACTGCGTCTTTCGCTGCCCATCGATCTGGCGCCCGGGGTCGATCGCGTCGCGGTGTTGGTGGAAGATCTCGCCAGTGGACGGTGGGGCGGCACCCTCGCCGGCTTGGTGGTGCGCGGCGAGGAGTCGGAGGCCGCCCGCGACGCCTTCTTCGATGCCGATCTCGGACTGCTACCGGCCCCCAAGGCGGTCAATCTCTTGCGTCCCGAAGGCGGGGTCCTGCGGGGCGAGGTGACCTTCGAGACCGTGGTCTCCGATCCCGCCGTTCGTCGCGTCGAGTTCCTGCTCGATGGTCGCACCGTCGGCGAGCGCTCGAGCGCTCCTTATGCGGTTCCCATCGGTCTCGGACGGCTGCCGCTGCGACGCGTCATCGAGGCGCTCGCCTACGAGGCCGCCGGCCAGCTCGTCGGTCGTGACGAGCTGGCCGTCAACGAGGGTGGTCGCGAGCTGACGGTTCGGATCACCGAGCCGGTCGATCCCACCGCCATCGCCCGCTCCTTCGACGTCGCTGCGGAGATCGACGTGCCCGAGGGGCGCCGTCTCGAGCGGGTCGAGCTGTTCTGGAACGATCGGCTGATGGCGACCCTCTTCAGCCCCCCCTTCCGTCACCGCATGCCGGCGATCGAGGGCGATGCCGGCTTCGTACGGGTGGCGGCGCGCCTCGACGACGGCACCATCGCCGAGGACTCGATGGTCCTCGGCCAAGGCAGCAGCGAGCGGGTGGAGGTCAATCTGGTGGAGCTCTACGTGGTGGTGGCGGATCGCGCTGGACGGCCGGTCAAGGGGCTCGAGCGCGATGTCTTCGAAGTCCGCGAAGGGGGGCAGACCATGGCGTTGGCGGGATTCAGCGATGCCAGCGACATGCCGATGACGGTCGGCATGGCGATCGACTCCTCGGCCAGCATGTTCGCCAAGCTGCCCGCCGTTCAGGAGGCGGCGCGGGCTTTCCTCGACGGCCTCGAGGCCGGTCGCGATCGCGCCTTTCTGGTCGAGTTCGACAGCCGGCCTTCGCTCGCCTCGGCCCCCACCGACGACCTCGGGCGGGTCGCCGAGGCGGTCTCCGGCCTGGAGGCCGGAGGCCAGACCTCGCTCTGGGAGTCGATCGTTTTCTCCCTCGTGCAGCTTCAGGGCTCGCGTGGGCGCAAGGCCCTGGTGGTCTACTCGGACGGCGCCGATCAAGACAAGGGCTTCCGCTACCGCACCTGCCTGCGGTTCGCTCGCAAGCTCGGCATTCCGGTCTACGTCATCGTTTCCAACAACGAGGCGGTGCGCACCGAGGGCTTGGGTCTGCGGACCTTCGGCGATCGGCTCGAACGGCTGACCTCGGCGGTCGGGGGCAAGACCTACCTGGTGCGGTCGGGTCAGGATCTCGGCGACGTCTACCGCGAGATCGAACGCGAGCTGTCGAGCCAGTACCTGCTGACCTACTACTCCGACACCCAGGGCCTGCGCGGCTGGCGCGGAGTCGAGGTCGATGTTCAGGGCCGCGGTCTCTCGGCCCGCACCGTCGCCGGCTTCGATCGCTAGACCGGCCTTCCAAGCGAAGCTCTGCCCGCTGCACCCTCCAACGCTCGATTCATCGATGGATCGGGCCCGGTGGGGCTTTCGGTGCTGCGTCTGGAGTCGTCGCCTCCGGCGACCAGTGTCCACCGGAGGCGACAGTCGTCATCCTTTCTGGATATCTACCTGACGCTTTCCTGACGTCCCTTGTCTCAACCATTGGCGGGCCAAGCACCCCTTATTTTAGAGCTGAGACCCTCAAGAGGATCCGCAAAAGGTGAGGAAGATCCTACCCGGGGGTGGAAATTTTCCCTGGCTCGGGGGGAGGCGGGGGTTCGAAGACGTTGCGCAGAACCAGCAGGGAAGCCAGTTCACCTTTTCGGTATAGGAGTTGCAGAAACCCTGAGGTGATGAATTCCTTAGGAGCGAACTATCGCTCAGGATGGAGGAAATATCACCACTCTGCGAAAAGGCTCGACGCCACGGCTCTCGGAGGTCAGGCGAAGCTCCGCGAGGCGTTCGTGCTGAAGGCGCCGCAGGATGCTGGGGCGGGGCGTGAGCTCGCAGGGCTCGCCCCGATCGCCGATGACGGCGGCCGCGTCCTCGACCTCCTGCAGGGCGAGCTGTCGCTCGTCGGCCACCGGGTCGGCGGCGAACTGACTGCGCAGGAACTTTTCCATTTGAGGAATGGTGTTGCTGCGCAGCGGGTAGAGCGGGATTCCCCGGTCCTCGGCTTCTCGCAGGCGCCTCGGCCGGCGCTTCTGTTGCCCCTTGGTGGTCAGCAGAACATCCGCCATCATCGGACTGTCGACGACGTGGACCGGCACGGCGAGCTTGGTGATCGCCTTCTCCAGGCGGCCGCGGTCGATGGCGTAGGGAAACACCCGCACCATGCGCCGTCCGAGGGTTTCCGTGGCCGACGGCTCCTCGACAGCGGCCTCGATGGCGACCTCGCCGTCGCGCCGCGTGCGGCGCTCCGGCAAGGCCGGTCCACCGCGCAGCACTCGGTCGACGACTTCACCGACGTCGTGATGGACGGCGAGCTCGTCACGACCCTGGATTTCGACGACGACATCGAAAGTCGGCGGTCCTTTGCGCTCGAGGACCGACTTCTGCGTGCGTCGTCGCCGGGCTTCCTCGTCCGACAGGGTCACCGTGTGGATACCGCCGACGAGATCGGCGAGGGCCGGGTTGCGAAGCAGGTTGTCGAGGCTGTTGCCGTGGGCCGTGGCGATGAGTTGGACGCCGCGCTCGGCGATGGTGCGGGCGGCCTGGGCTTCGGCGGCGGTGCCGATCTCATCGATCACGATGACCTCGGGCATGTGGTTTTCGACCGCTTCGATCATCACCGTTGCCTGCAGCTCCGGCGACGGCACCTGCATGCGACGGGCTCGACCGATCCCAGGATGTGGGATATCGCCATCACCGCCGATCTCGTTCGATGTGTCGACGATCACGACGCGCTTGCCGCCATCGTCGGCGAGGATGCGAGCCGCCTCACGCAGCAGCGTGGTCTTGCCGACGCCGGGCCGGCCGAGGAGCAGCAAGGACTGCCCCTCCTCGATGACGTCGCGCAGGATGTCGGCGGTGCCGAAGACGGAGCGGCCGACGCGGCAGGTCAGGCCGACGATCTTTCCCTGACGATTGCGCAACGCCGAGATGCGGTGCAGGGTGCGCTCGATGCCGGCGCGATTGTCCCGCCCGAACTCGCCGACGGCGGCGATGGTGGCGTCGATCATCTCCTGGTCGACGGCTTCCTCGACGAGCTCCACAACGCGCTCCGGAAAGCGCGCCGACGGTCGTCGTCCGAGGTCAAGAACCATCTCGATGAGGCTCTCCTGGGACGGCTCCTCGAGCAGCCGCCGCCGCACTGCCGCAGGCAGCACTTCGAGGAGCAGGTCGAGGTCGTCGGTGTGCTTCAAGGGATGCGTCGCCAAGGCTCGGATTGGCCTTCGTCGAGGCCTATCTTATCTTGCGCGGAGAGCCTCCCGGAGGGCTTTCGAAAGGAGGAAAAGTTGTTGTTCGAGCGTCAGATTTTGTAGGAATTGCCGGATCAATGCACTAGTGGCATCGCTGAAACGGGAGCGACTCGAAGACCGCTGTTCGATCCCGTCGATGATTGATCGCAGGCCCTGAGACTCGTACTGGAGGGACTTGCATGGTTGACAACCAAAAGACCTGGAAGACCAAGCGGCGTACCCGGAATACCCGCCGTCGTCAACGGCTGGGCTGGCTTTCCGGGAGCATCGGCGCGACCCTCGTCGCGGCGGTTCTGTTCGTTCCCGGGCAGGAGAGCTTCCACGCCCTCGGGCCGATGAACACCGGTCACGCGGAGGTGCAGTGCTCGGCCTGTCACGTCAAGGCGCCGGGCACCTTTCGCCAGCAGATGCAGGCCAATGCGCGCTTCGCCCTCGGGCTGCGCAGCGAGCCGGCGGACTTCGGTCTTCAGAACGTCAACCACGATGCCTGCATCGACTGCCACCAGCGCGACAACGATCGCCATCCGGTCTTCCGGTTCAATGAGCCGCGCTTTGCCGAAGCCCGCCGCAACCTGCAGCCGGAGACCTGCATCTCCTGTCATCAGGAGCACTCCGGAGTGCGGGTGACGGTGGCCAAGACCTATTGTTCCGAGTGTCATGGAGAGCTCGAGATGAAATCCGATCCGCTCGACGTTTCTCATCAGGTGCTGGTGGCCGAGGCGCGCTGGGAGAGCTGCTTGGGCTGTCACGATTTTCACGGCAACCACGTGCGCGATACCCCGACGGAGATCGCCGCGGCCCTCGCCGAGGCCGAGATCGAGGACTACTTCGAAGGCGGCGACTCGCCCTATTCGGAGCGCAAGGTCTACCGCGCCACCGCCACCGAACGTCCCATCGAGGTCTTGGCTCGAGAGGAAGTTGAAGCTGGCGGAGGGGGCACGGCGGCCGGCGGAGGGGCAGCCCCTTGAAGCCCTTCGCGCTGGTGGTTCTGAGTCTCTTGGTGGTCGCCGTCTATCTCTTCGCCACCGCTCCACCGCCCCTCGCCGAAGAAGGAGCGGTGGTCGGTCGCACCCTTTCGGTGTCCGACGTGTTGCGCATCTGTGCCGCCGAGAACGCCAAGGTGCGCGAGCTGTACACCAAAGAGATCGTCGGTGCCGGGGGGCGGGTCGGCTTCCAGTTCAAAGAGGAGTGGCGCGACGAGGATGTTCAGGCCGGGCCTCTGCCGGCCCTCTTCCTGCGTGCCGCCGCCATGAGCCTGGAGAAGGATCCGGTGCGCCTCGGCCTGTTCTTGGGGTCCGATTTTCCGATCGAGCAGTCGAATCTGTTCGAAGGCGAGCAGCTCGCCAAGTTCCAGCTCATCCGCCAAGATCAGCAGCCGCGGTTCTTCGTGACGCCGGATACCGGTCTGCACACCGCCATGTTCGCCGACCTGGCGATGGCCCAGCCTTGCGTGTCCTGTCACAACGACCACCCCTCCAGCCCGAAAACCGACTGGAAGCTCGGCGATGTGATGGGCGCGACCACCTGGACCTATCCCAAGGCGGAGGTCAGCTTCGACGAGATGATGGACGTCTTGGCGGCCCTGCGACGGTCCTTCCGGGACGCCTATGGTCAGTACATTGCGGAGACCGAGACCTTTGATCGGCGGCCGGAGATCGGTGATCGCTGGCCGCGGGACGGCTACTACCTGCCGAGCGTCGATGTCTTCATGGAGGAGCTCGAGCGGCGGTCGTCGGTCGAGTCCTTGGATCGCCTGCTGTCGGCCTCGATCGCGTCGCCGGAGAGCGCTGGATGAAGCTGCTGCAGCGTGAGCGGATCAAGGCCGCCGTCGGCGTGAGCCTGCTCGCCGCTTACCTCCTGCAGGCGCTGCTCGGGCTCGAGTGGACCTGGCTGGCGGAGCGTCAGGTCGAACAAAACTTCCGGCGCTGGACCGGCGTGGTGCTGTTGATCTACCTGGGCCACCAGTGGCTGCTGTCTCTGAGCCGGGTGATGGGCTGGGCCAAGCTGGCCAAGAAGGGCTACCAGCATCACAAGATCCTCGGACTGGCGGCGCCGGTGGTTTTCTACCTGCACTCGATCCACCTCGGCTACGGCTATCTCCTGCTGCTCAGCACTGTCTATCTGGCCAATATGCTGGTGGGCTATGTGCACCCGATCTCGCTCGGCATCAAGCCGAAGCTCTATGCCTTCCCGTGGATGGTGGCGCATGTCGCTCTGTCGGTGCTGATCACGGTGGTGGTGGCTTACCACATCTGGTTCGTTTTCTATTACGAGTAGCGGGCGGGCTCCGGGGATGCTTTCCGGGGCGACCTCTGAGAAGATGACCGCAGGGTCCATATTCGAGGAGAGATCACCATGAAAGCAGTCGTTCCTGGCGTCCTGACGCTCTTCCTGCTGGCCTGTGCCGACGTCGGGCCGAGCCCGCAGCAGATCTCCGACCACCTCGCCGCCGTCGAGGAGTGGCGGGCGTCGCGCCTCGACAACCTGACGGCCGAATACGGCTGGCTCAGTTTGGTAGGCCTCGAGTGGCTCGAGGAAGGTGTCAATCGCTGCGGCGCCAGCCCTGAGGCGGAGGTCGAGCTGCCGGCTGGCAAGGCGCCGGAGCAGCTCGCCTTGATCCATTTCTCGGAGCAGCTCGCCGAGCTCGAGGTGCTCCCCGAAGGCGCCGGCCTGATCGTCGACGGAGCCCCTTTGGAGGCCGGCCAGCGCCTGGCCCTGGCCTCCGATGCGGAGGGCGAACCGTCGATGATCGAGTGGCAGGCTCTACAGTTTTTCTTGATCGAACGGGGTGGTCGGATCGGCATGCGGGTCAAGGATCGGCAGAGCGCGACGCGCCTCGAGTTCGCCGGCATCGAGCATTTCCCGGTGTCCTATGACTGGCGCTTCGACGCCACCTTCGAACCCTACGATCCGCCCCGAACGGTGCAGGTGCCCAGCATTCTCGGCAACATCGACAACGAGGAGAGCCATGGCGCGGTGGTTTTCGAGCACGACGGCGAGACCCATCGCCTCGACATCATCGGCACCGCCGACGAGAGCCTCTTCCTGGTGATCGGAGATCCCACCAACGGCCACGACACCTACGGCGGGGGCCGTTTCCTCTATGCGCCGGTGCCCGACGCCGACGGCCGCCTCGAGCTCGACTTCAACCGTGCCTACAACCCTCCGTGCGCCTTCACGGCCTTTTCCACCTGCCCGCTGCCGCCGCGCCAGAACAAGCTTCCCTTCGACCTGTTGGCCGGTGAGCGTTACTCGGGCGATGGAGATCACGGCGCATGAAGCGGGTTCTGCTGATCAGCAACTCGACCTGCCACGGCTACGGCTACCTCGATCACTGTGAGGAAGCCCTCGCGGCCCACTTCGCCGGTCGTTCGCCGATTCTCTTCGTGCCCTTCGCCCTCGCCGACCACGAAGCCTACGAGGCCAAAGCCCGTGAGCGCTTTGCCGCCATGGGCCTCGAGCTGCGCTCGCTGCATCGCGCCGAGAATCCGGCCCAGGCGGTCGCCGAGGCGGGCGGTGTGTTCATCGGTGGGGGCAATACCTTTCGGCTGCTCAAGCGCCTGCACGAGCTCGACGTGGTGACCGCCATCCGCGAACGGGTCGCCGACGGTTTGCCCTACGCTGGCACCAGTGCCGGCTCCAACGTCGCCTGCGTCTCGATCCGGACCACCAACGACATGCCGATCGTCGAGCCACCGACCTTCGATGCTCTCGATCTGGTGCCCTTCAACATCAATCCCCATTACCTCGACCCGGACCCCACCTCGACTCACCAGGGCGAGACCCGTGAAGACCGGATTCGGGAGTTCCTGGAAGAGAACGACCGTTGGGTGGTGGGCCTGCGCGAAGGCGCCTGGCTGCGGGTGGCCGGTTCGACCGTCACCCTCGAGGGGATTGTCGGGGCTCGTCTCTTCGGCCGCGGTCAGGAGCCTCGGGAGATCGCCAGCGGCGAGAGTCTCGACTTCCTGCTGAGCTGATCGTCGTGCGCAAGCTCGTCCTCAGCGGCCTGCTCGGCGCCGTTCTGCTCGCCGTGCTCGAGGTCCTGTCCTTCGGCCTCTTCTGGTGGCAGGAGGGCGAGCCCTTTCGATGGTCGAAGGCGAACGCCATGCGCGCCCGCAGTGCCGGGCTGGTGCCGGGAGCACCGGCCCTCGAGGAGCGCATCCAGGCCTTCCCGGACGAGGTGCTGCAGCCCTTCTTGGGTTTCGTGATCGATCCCAACCTCAACCAGAAGAAGACCCGTGGGCCCCTCGAGATCGGACCGGAGGGCTTTTACCGCCGGCGACAGGCGAAGGCGCTGCCGTCCGACGATCCCTTGCGCATCGGGGTGTTCGGGGGCTCCGTCGCCTTCGTCTTCTCGTTCCGCGGTGGCGAGGTCTTGAGCCAGCGATTGCAGTCCTTGGAGGGCTTCGCGGAGAGCGGGGTCGCGGTCGAGAGCTGGGCCTTGGGAGGCTACAAACAGCCGCAGCAGCTGATGACCCTCAACTGGCTCCTGGCCCGCGGCCACGAGCTTGACGTGGTGATCAATCTCGATGGCTTCAACGACATCGCGCTGGCCCAGACCGAGAACCGATTCCGCCAGGTGTCGCCGTTCTATCCCCGCAGTTGGGACGTCCGCGTTGCCGGGGTTCCGGCCGGTGAGGCGGCGGCGCGGGTCGGTCGGGTGGCGTTCGAACGCCAGCGCCGGCAGCTCCGGGCGGAGCGCTTTTCGGCCCGGCCTTGGCGCTGGAGCGCGACCGCCAACCTCCTCTGGCTGGCCCTCGATCGCCGCGCGGCGCAGGCGGTGGCACGGGCCGAGGCGGCGGCGGCGGAGCTTGCCGGGGAGGAGTCGGCGGGCTTTCTCGAGCGGGGGCCGACCTACCGCTACCGCGGGGCCGATCTGGTGGGCGATCTGGTGTCCTTGTGGGAGCGGTCGTCGCGCTTGATGCACGACCTGTGCGCCGCGCGCGGCATTCGCTACTACCACTTCCTGCAGCCCAACCAGTACCCCGAAGGGGCCAAGCCGCTGTCGCGCGAGGAGCGCCAGAAGGCCTATTCCACCGAGCGCCGCTATCGGGCCGTGGTGCAGGCCGGTTATCCGCTGCTGCAGCAGGCCGGCGCGAGGCTGGTGGCCGACGGCGTCGCCTTTCACGATCTGACCATGCTGTTCGCGCAGGTCGAGGAAACCCTCTACATCGACGATTGTTGCCACCTCAATCAGCGCGGCAACGAGCTGATGGCGGCGGCCATCGGTGAGATCTTGGAGGCGGAGCTCGATTCCGCCCCCTGAGGGCTCTTCGGAGAGCCCTACCTCTCTCTCCAGACCGGCTCCGGTGTGATCTTCGGTTCGGGCTTGGTGCCCGGCAGATTCCAGCTCTGCTCCGAGACTCGCAGCAGGACCTTGAGGCGAGCGTCGCCTTCGACCAGGGTCTGGCAGGCCATTCTCGCTTTGCCCAAGAGTTTGCTGGCGGTGAGCTTCTTGTGTTCCGCCGCGGTCATTCGGCAAGGCTCGCCGGCCAAGAACTGCACCAGGCAGGTGGTGCAGCCGCCCCAGCCTCCGCAGCGATAGCTGATGTCGATGCCGGCCTCGGCGAGGGCATTGACCAGCCGGGCTCCCTTCGCGACTTCGATGCTCCCGAATTCCTCGACTTCGATCTTCGGCACGCCGTCGCTCTCCCTGGAGTTGGTCGTCTCGGCCCGAAATTCCACCCCAGGCTCGCAGCCGAGGAACCGGTGGAAAGTCTCGGCGGGCTCAGGCTAACAAAACTGTGCCGAAGGGTTGGTCTTGCGAGCGTGTCAGAGATGTGTTACAAATGTAGCGAATCGATGACGAGCGAAGCGTTCGTCCCCAGGAATTGCCCGATGCCCGAAACGGAGACCCCATTGACCGATCAGCCCCTCCCGGAGCTCGCCAGCTCTGAGCTCGATGCCATGTCCGTGCTGTGGAAGGCCGGGGCTCTCAGCGCTCGGGAAGTCCACGATCAGCTTCGCAGCCGTCACGACTGGGCCTACTCGACGACCCGGACCGTGCTCGAGCGCTTGGTCAAGAAAGGACACCTGGAGAAGAAGAGCTTCCATGGTGTCTGGCTCTACGACCCTCGCATCAGCCGGCCGCAGGGTTTGGCCCGGCGGGTGCGTGACTTCGCCGAGAAGGTTCTCGAGCTCGATGCCGTCGCCGTCGTTCCCTTGTTCGCCCGTGGCGGGTCCCTGTCCGAGGACGAGCTCGCCGAGCTCACCCGGCTGCTGGAGAGAGAGGACTGAGATGGCGACCCTCGATGTGATGCGGGCGGTGGGTCTGCAGACTTTCTACGGAGCTCTCGCCTTCGCCGCCGTCTGGGCCCTGCTCAGGGTCTGGAAGACCGCGCCGCCCCGGCTGCAGGCTGGTCTTTGGGGACTCGTTCTGCTGCGTCTCGTCCTGCCCCTCGACTGGGCGGCTCCCTGGAGCCTGAGGGCCTTGGCGGAGCGCCTGACGGTGCCGCCGGGAGAGGCCCTCGAATGGGTTCTGCCGCTGGCGCCGGTCGCCAGCGAGATCGCGGTTCGGACGTCCCTCGCTGGACCTGCGGAACCCACGGTGGCCTCCGGGGCCCTGTTGGCCGGCCTCGGCTGTGCTCTGTGGGGAGGCGGGATTCTCTTCGGAGGATGGCTGCTGGGACGGCGCCGACGTCTCTTCCGGAGCTATCTGGCGGCAGGGCAGGAAGTCCGCGCCGGCGAGCTCATCGACCAGCTCGCGAGCTGGCGCCGCGAGCTGGGCATTCGGCGGCCGGTGCGTTTGATCGTCGGTCGTCACGGTCAGCCCTTCACCTGGGGCCTGCGGCGCCCCGTGATCTACCTGCCGGCGGCGCTGGTCGCCATCGGAGGGCGGACCGCGGAGGCTGTGCTGGCCCATGAGCTGGTCCATGTCCAGCGCTTCGACGTCCTGCGACTGGGATTTCAAAACGTCGTTCAAATCCTTCACTTCTTCAACCCCCTCGCCTGGCGGGCGGCGGCCTATCTCAACGATGCCCGCGAGCGTGGTGTCGATGCGGCGGTGCTGGCCTGTGGCCGCCTGACGCGGCGCGAGTACGCCGCCAGCTTGCTCGCCGTGCTGGGCCTGCCGGCGGCCCCGAAAACGCTACCGGCGGCGCCGGGCATGGGGGATTCCCATAGGAGACTCACCGTGCGCATGAAGAACATCCTCGAGAATCGACCCACCCGCGCTTCCGGTTGGTGGTTTTGTGCCGCCTTCGGCCTCTTGCTCCTGCCGATGGCCGGCGTTGGCGGCGCTGCAGGATTCGCGGTCCAACCGGTGGTGGCGCCGCCGGCACCGTCGCCCGTCGTGGCCCCTCCGGCACCGTCGCCTGTGGTGGCCCCGGTCGTCGAGCCGTTCGCGGTGGCCGTGCCGAGGCCCAAGGCCGCACCGAGCGCCAAGGCCGCACCCGCCGCGCCGCCCGTGAGCCCACCAGCGGTGCCGGTGCCCGATGGCTCCTTACCTGCGGTACCTGGAGTGGCGGTGGCCCCGGATGCCGTGGTTGCGGCGCCCGGAACCCCCCGCGTCCTCGTGCCGCGCCCGCTGCCGCCATCGGTAGCGCCGTCGGCGGAGGTTTTCGAAGTGGCTCCTCGGCCAGCGGTGGCGCCGCGAGCTGCGCGACCGGCGCCGCCGCCGACTCCGCAATGGGCACCGCCGTCCTCGCAACCGGTGCAGCCACCTCAGCCCGTCCAGCCGGTCCAGCCCGTGCAGCCGGTCCAGCCGGCCCGATCTTTCGATGTCGGCTCCTTCGTTCCCTTTTGGCAGGGTGAAGGAGGCTCGGCGGGGCGCGGCCGGAGAGGTCCGACGGTGGGTGGTCTGAGCTCGGCCCATCCCCTCGGTGGCGGTATCTTGACCAGCACCTTCGGCATGCGTCCCGATCCGCGCGATGGCGACCGCAAACATCACCGCGGGGTTGATCTGCGGGCCGCCCGCGGCACCTCGGTGCGATCTGCCGCCGCCGGCCGCGTGACCGAAGTCGACGTCGCCTTTGGCGAGGACGGAGCCTACGGCCTGACGGTGATCGTCGATCATGGCGAGGGCATCGAGACCCTCTATGCCCATCTCGACACCTCGCTGGTCGTCGTCGGAGACGAGGTGGCGATGGGGCAGGCGGTGGGAACCGTCGGCATGACCGGCCGAACCACCGGGCCGCACCTCCACTTCGAGGTCCATCGCCAGGGCGAGCCGATCGATCCGGCGCTGCTCCTGCCGGAACTGCGAGACGACGACAACTGCTAGCAGGCTGCTGAAAAAGCCGCGTGGCGGCTTCTTCAGCGCCTGCTGTTTATTTCAGGGGGGCTAAAAGGCGCCCCCCTCGAGCCAACGCACATGTCGTTGGCTCTCACCCCTGGCCGGGCGCCCCCGACCTCGGCGCCTTCGGCGCCGCCTCGCCCTTTGGGCTCGGAGACCGTCTGCTGGAGTAGCAGACGGTGCCTACTGTCGGCAGGCCGCCCCGTCCTCGGCCCAATCCAGGGCGGCCCCTTCAAGCCTCTGCCGCCGCCGGGCCCTCTCAGGCCCGGAAGCAGGTTGCCGATGAGTTTTTCAGCAGGCAGCTAGCGGGGCACGGCGGGTATACTCCCCGCCGTGCTGCCTCCGGCCTCCTCTTCACGAGCCGCATTCGCTCCGCCGACGGCAATTCTGAACGGCCCTTTCTGGTGAAGGCCAGTGGCCTCCTCGCGGTGGCGCTGGCGACCGGTCGCGACTACCTCTCGGTGAGCTTGGGCTCCTGGCGCCGGCGTCATCGGCCGACCCAACGCATCGCCCATCAAGACCGCATCATGCGCCGCTGGGGCGCGAGCCTGTGCCGCGCCTTCGGCCTCGAGCTGACGGTGCAGGGCAATCTCCCCGAGCCGCCCTTCTTCCTGGTCACGAATCACCTCAGCTATGTCGACATTCCGCTCCTCGGAAGCCTGGTCGGGGGAACCTTCGTCGCCAAAGCCGACCTCGGGGCCTGGCCGGTGGTGGGGTCCATCTGCCGGGCTTCGGACACGCTGCTGATCGATCGTGGGACCAAACGGGATCTGCTGCGCATCGGTGCTCTCGCCGAAGAGCGCTTGAACCATGGCGGCGGCATCATCCTGTTCGGCGAAGGCACGACCGGGGATGGCTCGGAGCTGCTGCCGTTCAAGGCTTCGCTCCTCGAGGTGGCGGTGAGGGCGGGCTATCCCGTGCACTACGCCACCCTGGCCTACCGCACGCCGCCGGGGGCGCAGCGGGCCCGTGACGCCATCTGCTGGTACGGGGACGAGGAGCTGGCGCCGCACTTCAAGCGCTTTCAGCGGCTGCGTGGCTTCGAGGCTACGGTGACCTTCGGCGACCAGCCCTTGGTGGGTGAGGACCGCAAGCAGCTCGCCGCCGCCTTGCGGCAGGCGATGGCGCGACAGTTCGTGGTCACCGACTAGCAGGTTGCCGAAAACCCATCGGCAACCTGCTTCCGGGCCCGAGAGAGCTGGGCGCCCCCGGTCCGGCGGCGAAGCCGTGAGACGGGCTGCGCTGGTGGGCCGGGCGGTGCAGTAAGATGCCTTCATCTCCATGACCCAGGAAATATCGCTTCCTCTCTGGCTGGTCGTTCTGCTGGTGGTTGCGGCGGCGCTGGCGCTGCTCGACCGGCTGCTGATGCCGAGCGTGCGCTATGTCATCCGGCGGCGGGTCAATCGGGTGCTGGACGAGCTCAACACCCGCCTGCGAATTCAGGTCCAGCCCTTCAAGCTCACCAAGCGGCAGGTGCTGATCGATCGCCTGCGCTTCGATCCCCAGGTGATGGAGACGGTGGAGACCCTGGCCCGCGAGGAGGACATCCCGCGGGCCGCCGCGATGGACCGGGTGCGGCGCTATGCCCGCGAGATCGTTCCGGCCTTCAACGCCTACCTCTACTTTCGATTCGGCTACGGCATCGGCCGCTCGGTGGCGCGCTTTCTCTACCGGGTGCGGGTCGGCTACACGGACGAAGAATCCCTGGCGCAGGTCGATCCGCGCTCGACGGTGGTCTTCATCATGAACCACCGCAGCAACATGGACTACGTCCTGGTCGCCTATCTGGCGGCGGCGAGCACCGCCCTTTCCTATGCCGTCGGTGAATGGGCCCGCATCTGGCCGCTGCAGACGCTGATTCGCTCGATGGGGGCCTACTTCGTGCGCCGGCGCTCGCGCAACGCCCTCTATCGGCGAGTCCTCGAGCGCTATGTCCACATGGCGACCAAATCCGGCGTCACCCAGGCGGTCTATCCCGAGGGTGGGTTGAGCCGCGACGGCGCCTTGTTGCCACCGAAGCTCGGTCTGCTCGACTACATGCTGCGCTCCTTCGATCCGCAGGGCGAGCGGGACGTGGTCTTCGTGCCGGTCGGCCTCAACTACGACCGGGTGCTCGAGGACCGCACCCTGCTGCGCGACCTCGACCCCGAGGCCGAACGGCGCGGCGCCGGCGAGGCCGCCTGGACGACGCTGCGCTTCATCGGGCGCAACTTTCGCCAGATCGTCACCAACCGCTGGTTCCGGTTCGGCTATGCCTGCGTCAACTTCGGCACTCCGGTGTCGGTTCGGCAATGGTTGGCTCGTACAGGGGTCGATCTCCGCGAGCTCTCGAAGGAAGAGCGTTTCGTGCAGGTGGGAGCGCTCGCCGAGGAGCTGATGGCGGCCGTCGGCAAGGTGATCCCGGTGGTGCCGGTGCCGCTGGTGGCAACGGTTCTGGTCGAGAACTACGAGGCCGGCGGCTCACCCCTCTCGAGCCTCGAGCTCAAGGCTCGAGTCTTGGCTCTGCGGGACCACCTGGCGAGCTCCGGGGCCCACGTCTACATTCCACGCCAGGACCAGGACTACGCCGTCGATTTCGGGCTGCGCATGCTCATCCTGCGCCACCTGGTGGCCGAGGAGGAGGGTCTCTACTCCGCCGTCGAGGCCGAGCTACCGGTGCTGCGCTACTACGCCAACTCGATCTCCCATCTCGCCCCCAAGGCGGCCAGCTTGTCCGGATTGCGCACCACGTAGAGGGCGCGGACGCCGTCCGCACCGGCCTCGAGGAGCATGGCGTTGGTCAGCTTTCCTTGCTGATAGATCAGCAGCGCCGGCTGGGCATTGAGCTCCTGGAGCTGGACCGGGCCCCAGGCGGTCTTGATACTGACTCCGATCAGGAAGCGTCCGACCCGCCAGCGGCCCGCCAGTGGCTGTGGCAGGGCCGACACGCGCCCTCCGCCGTCACTGAGCAAGACGACGTCCGGTGCCAGGGTGGCGAGGAGCGCTTCGAGATCGCCCTCGCGGGTGGCGGTGTAGAAGCGGTCGATGAGCTCGGGGGAGGCGGTCGGTACGGGCGGCCGCGGCAAGACCAGGGCGCGCCGTGCCCGGCGTAGGATCTGGCGGCTGGCGTCGAGGCTGCTTCCGATGATGGTGGCGATTTCGCGATGGCGGAAATCGAAGACGTCATGGAGAACCAGCACGACCCGCTGCCGTGGGCTCAGCCTTTCGAGCAGGAGCAGGAAGGCGAAGGAGGCTGACTCGCGAGCCAGGACTTCGCCTTCCGGAAGGGCTTGTGGGCTCGGAACCGGTTCCGGCAGCCAGACACCGACGTACTCTTCCCGCCGCCGCCGCGCCGAGCGCAGCAGATCGAGGCAGAGGCGGCTGACGATGGTGACGAGGTAGGCGCGCGGCTCTTCGAGGTCGTCGGGGCGGGCCGAGGCCAAGCGCAGCCAGGCCTCTTGCAGGACATCTTCGGCGTCCTCGGCGATGCCCAGAAAGCGATAGGCGACGGCGAAAAGGTACGGGCGATGGTGGCCGAAGAGGGCGGCCAGCTCGTCTGAGATCTCGCCGCCGTTGTTGCCCGAGCTCGAGGTCATCGCCCCGAGGCCTCGGAGGTGACGCTGCGAGGGGGGCTGGGATCGGGCCTCAAGGCCTGCTCGAATCCCACCCGCCAGGTCTTGAATTGTGGCTCCCATGACAGCCTGCGTCGAGCCCGTCCATTGGCCGCACCGCGCTGCTCGGTCATGGTGTAGAGACCGAAGCGGCCCGCGAAGAGGCGAGTCAACCAGGCCGGAAGGCGGCGTGGTGGTGGAGCCTGCAGGGCGGCGGCGTAGACGGGCAGCCACTGGTGGAGGGGGGCAGGCTCGTCGTCGACGATATTGAAGACCTCCGGCGAACCGTTCGCGATCGCCCGGACCGTGGCCTCGGCGGCGTCGTCGACATGCACGAAGGAGAAGACTCCGTGACCCCCGGCGGCGATCGGCAGCTTCCGCTGCCGCACCATCTCGGCCATCGAACCGTTGCGATCGTAGGCGGTGCCGGGGCCGTAGAAGTAGCCGTAGCGCAGCACGGTGCCGTCGGCCTCTCGAACCCGGGCTTCGAGCTCCGCGATCGCCTCGACGGAGCGCCGCCAGGGCCAGGGGGCGGCGTGCCAAAGGGGTTCTTCTTCGTTCTTGACGGCACCGCCGATCGGGGCATAGGCGAAGGCGATGCTCTGGGCCACGATGCGCTCGACGCCGGCCCGGTCCGCAGCGGCCAAAAGGTTGGCGGTGCCCTCACGACGGATGCGATCGTTGGCGGCGAGCTGATCCTCGATGCGCCGCGGATCGATCGCCGCCGGCAGGGCGGTGAGCTGGTGGACGAGGGCTTGCGGCCGGCTGGCCAGCAGGATTTCCTCGAGCCGACGCCGATCGTAGACGTCGCCACTGACGACATCCACGCCGCGCCCTCGTAGCTCGTCCGCCCGCTCCGGGTGCCGGCTGAGGATGGTGATCTGGTGGCCTTGGGCGAGCAGTCGGGGAACCAACGCTCGACCGATCACGCCGGTTCCTCCGGCGATGAATATCTTCATCTCGCGTCTCCTTTTCGTCAGGTGTCGCGGCGAAGGCTTCCGCCGCTGGCCGGGAGACGGGAGAGGAGAAAGAAACGTGACATCGGGATGGCTTCGAGCGGTCGCTCAGCGCACCGCGTGGCGCAGCAACAGAACGCCGAGGACGAGGAGCAGCAGACCGCAGGCGGTGAGCACGCGGCCGTAGAGGGGACCTTTGAGATAAGGGCGCCCACGGGCCGCCAGCCAGGCGAGCAGCATCTTGGCGCCCACCAGCAGGGGGAAGAAACCGAGCAGGAAGGCGCTGCCGTCGACCGGCGAGCGGCGCCACGCCTGGATCAGGGCCGGGCCGCCGATGCTGACCCAGAAGAGCCAGGGATGAGGGCTCAGGCCGTTGACCAGCACGGCCCGCAGGAGATCCCGCGGTGCCTTGGTGGCCGCCGTCGCCTGCTCGATGGAGCTGCGCCGGCGGGCGGTGCGCAGGGTGTCGAAGGCGAGATAGAACACCACGCCGGCGCCGGCGATGGTGATGACGGTGAGGAACGACGGCGGCAGGGAACGCAGGAAAAGCACCGACAGCAGAATGATCGGAGCGTCCGTCACCAGAGGGGCCAAGGAAACCCTCAGGCCTGCCCCCAGGCCGCGCTCCAGGGTACTGGTGATCACCAGGGTGAACAGCGGCCCCGGGCTGAATCCGGAAGCGAAACCGAAGCTGAGGCCGAGGAGGAGAGCCTCCATCTCACGGCCTCTTCGGCGGGATTGCCAACCCGGCGGCTCGAATGCTCATCGCGCGGTGGCTCGCAGGTGAAGGGTCAAGACGCGATCACCGAGAGGCCGGGCTTCGAGCTTGGCGAGCCGTTGCTCGAAGGGCTGGTCGTTCGGGATCGCCTGCAGGCGGTAGCCGAGCTCTTGCAGGCGCTCCGCGCAGCTCCTCGGGGAAGCCTCCAGGCCGCGTCCCCGGTGGAGCTCGCACAGCACCGTCGGACGATGCTTCTCGAGACTGCGGCAGCCGCCTTCGAGCACCTCCAGCTCGGCGCCTTCGACGTCGATCTTGATCAGGTCGAGGCGCTCCGGCGCCGACGGTCCCGCCATCCAATCGTCGAGCCGGAGGGTGGCGACGGAGACGCCGCCGCGGGGCGACAGGCGGGCCATGGTCGGATTGGCGGGCACCAGCAACCGGTTCTCGCCGCTACCGGCGGTGAGGGCCGCCTGTACCTGCTCGACGTGCTTTACGCGATTGAGCCGCAGGGTGCGGGTGAGGGCCGCGGCGGTCTCGGGGGCCGGCTCGAAGGCCACCACCCGGCCGGTTTCGCCGACCCGCGCCGCCATCGCGAGGGTGAAGTAGCCGTAGGCGGCGCCGATGTCGAGGGCGCAATCGCCGGCCGCGAGGTCTGCCGCCACGGCGGCCAGGAGTGGTGCCTCGTAGAGGCCCTGGCGATAACCGCGCCAGCGGCGCAGCGGTGCCACGATGGTGACTCCTCGGGCCGGGCCGCGGCGAATCTTGGTGCGGCGGTCACCGAGCCGGTCGGCCAGTCGCCAGAGAGCCCCCTTGGCCGCCGGCGGTAGCCATTGGGACCAGCGCCTCAGGGCGAGCGTCGCAAAAGCTCCCGGGCGGCGATGGCGCGCTCCTTGGCCCGCGCCGCCTCGTCGTCGACCACCGTCAGGTGCCCCATCTTGCGGCCGACCCGGGCCTCGGCCTTGCCGTAGAGTTGGAGCTTGACGCCGGGCTCGGCGAGCAGGACGTCCCAGTTCGGCTCGCCGTGCTGCCACAGGTCGCCGAGGAGGTTGACCATCGCCACCGGGCGCGGGATGTGGACTTCACCGAGGGCGAGGCCACAGGCGGCGCGGAGCTGTTGCTCGAACTGGCTGGTGGTGCAGCCTTCGATGGTCCAGTGGCCGGAGTTGTGAGGCCGCGGTGCCAGCTCGTTGACCAGCAGCCGATCGTCGCTGGTGCGAAACAGCTCGACACACAGCACTCCCACCAGGTCGAGCTGCTCAGCGACGCCGTGGGCGATGGCGCGAGCTTCACTGGCGACCGGCGGCGGCACCGGTGCGGGGGCCAGCGAGAGATCCAGGATGTGCCGGACGTGGTCGTTGGCCACTGGGCCGTAGTCCACTATCGAGCCATCGACTGCCCGGGCCACCACCACCGAGAGCTCGCCGACGAAGTCGACGAAGGCTTCGAGAACCGCCTCGTCGGTGGCGAGACCCCGCCAGGCGGCCTCCGGATCGTCACCGGCGGCGAGCTTGACCTGACCCTTGCCGTCGTAACCGAAACCGGCCGTCTTGAGCACCGCCGGCGTGCCGATCTCTGCCAGGGCGGTGTCCAGCTCGGCGGCCGAGGTGACCTCCCGGTAGGGCGGTAGAGGAAATCCGTGGCGCGCCAGGAAGGCCTTCTCGCGGCGTCGATTCTGGGTGATGTGGAGGATCTCGCCGGCCGGCCTCACGGGCCCTTCCTCGGCGGCGACGGCGGTGGCGTCGGCGGCGACGTTCTCGAACTCGAAGGTCACCACGTCCACCCGCCGGGCGAACTCGCGAACCGCCTCGAGGTCGTCGTAGGCGGCGACCACTTCGCGGTCGGCGACCTGACCGGTGGGCGTGTCACTCTGCGGCGACAGGGTGTGGATGCGATACCCCATGGCCCGGGCCGACAGGGCCAACATGCGACCGAGCTGACCGCTGCCGAGGACGCCGACGGTCGCGCCGGGCAGGATCGGATTCACGGCAGCTCCGCTGCCAGCACCGTCGCCGTTTGCGCGGCCCGGAAGTCGCGCAGGGCCTGGCGCAACGGCGGACGGGAGTTGGAGAGGATGGCGACCGCCAGCAGGGCGGCGTTGATCGCGCCGGCCTTGCCGATGGCGAGGCTGCCCACCGGAATGCCGGCCGGCATCTGGGCGATGGAGAGCAGCGAGTCCATGCCGCTCAGGGCCTTGCTCTGTACCGGCACGCCGAGTACCGGCACCGCCGTCTGGGCGGCGACCATGCCGGGCAGGTGGGCGGCGCCGCCGGCACCGGCGATGATCACTTCCAGACCACGCTCCTCGGCGGCAGCCGCGAAGGCCGCCATCTTCTGCGGCGTGCGGTGGGCCGAGACCACCTGGTGCACGGCCGGCACGGAAAAGCGATCGAGGGTTTCGACGGCGTGGCGCATGGTCTCCCAGTCGGAGGTGCTGCCCATGATCACGGCGACGAGAGGTTTGGCATCGGCGGTCATCGCGCGAGGCTCCTGGCGGCGCAGGCCGCAGTCGGGTTGGTGGGGATCGGCAGGGTTCTGGGATTCGGCACCATCGGAACGCCTTCAGCTCAGGGCGACGGCACGGTCGCCATCGTGGGACAGCGAGTCGATGAGCTCTGCGATGTGCTCGCGGCCGCGGGTCTCGAGGGTCAGCAGCACCTCGACATGGCCGACGGAGATGTCGGCGAACTCCCGCGAGTGGGCGATCTCGAGGACGTTGGCGCCGTGCTCGGCGACGCTGGCGGTGACTTCCGCTAGCAGGCCCGGGCGATCGATGCCGGTCACCTTGAGGCGCACCAGGCGTCCGTCGGCGACCAGGCCACGGTCGATGATGCGCGCCAAGATGTTGATGTCGATGTTGCCACCGCACAACACCACCACCGTGTGGTCACTCGGTCGGGTGGCGATCTTGCCGGCCAGCAGGGCCGCCATGCCGGCGGCGCCGGCCCCCTCGGTGAGGGTCTTCTGGCGCTCCAGCAGCTGCATCACGGCGGAGGCGATCTGCGGTTCGTCGACGGTGACGATGTCGTCGACCAGATCTTCGATGAGCGGGAAGGTGAGATCGCCGATCCGTTTGACGGCGATGCCGTCGGCGATGGTCTCGGTGCTGGTGACGGTGACGATCTCACCGGCGCGTCGGGAAGTCAGGGCCGAGGGCGCGGCGGTGGCCTCGACGCCGATCACTTTGACCTTCGGACGCAGCGCCTTGATCGCCAGTGCGATGCCCGAGATCAGGCCGCCACCGCCGATTGGCACCACCACCCGGTCGATGCGCTCGAGCTGCTGGTCGAGCTCCAGGCCGAGGGTGCCCTGGCCGGCGATCACCGCTTCGTCGTTGAAGGCCGGCACCAGGATGCGGCCTTCCGCCTCGCGCCGCCGCAGCGCTTCGTCGACGGCGTCGTCGAAGGTGGCGCCGTGGAGTACCACCCGGGCGCCGTACTGACGGGTGTTGCTGACCTTGATCAGGGGGGTGGCCTCGGGCATCACGACCAGGGTGTCGATGCCGAGGCGCTGGGCGTGTAGGGCGAGGGCCTGGGCGTGGTTGCCGGCGCTGGCGGTGATCACGCCGCGCGCGCGGTCCTCGGGGCTCATGGTGAGCAGCCGATTGAGGGCGCCCCGTTCCTTGAAGGAGCCGGTGCGGTGTAGGTTTTCGAGCTTGAGGAAGATGCGTCCCGGAATCGCCGGCGCGTAGCCGAGGGCTTCGCGGCAGGGGGTGGCCGGCAGCTCCGGTGCAATGCGGTCGTGGGCGGCACGGATGTCGGCGAGGGTCGGCACGTCGGGCTCACTCGGCGGTTGGTCGGGGGTGGTTTGCGTCAGCGGTGGAATCGTATCGGAATCCTGCGGGCGCGTCTCGTCGCTCGTGGTAGCTTTGGAAGAAGCTGCTCCCAGGGCTTCGATTCCACAGCATTTCGGTCATCTTTCCACAAGCCATAGGGCGCTTTTTGCGGAGGTTTTCCACAGGTCTTGGACTCTCCCTCGAAGCCGTTTGCCCTGCTCCAGGACGGAGCCGAGAATCGCTGGTTGACTTTCGTCGAGCCGGTCGATGTGCTCGCCGCCCACCGTGTGGTCGACGTCGTTCCGACCCTCGAGGCCGTGGCGCGGCGAGTCGAGGCAGAAGGGTTGTGGGCGGCCGGCTTCGTGGCCTACGAGGCGGCTCCGGCCTTCGACTCTGCCCTGGCGGCCCACGATCCCTCCGGGATGCGCCATCCGGTGCTTTGGTTCGGGCTCTTCGCCAAGGTCGAACGGCGTTTCTCCGAGGAGCCGTTCCAGGCCGCTGCGGCATGCCAGGTCGGCCCCTGGGAGGAATCCGTCGATCGGGTCGCCTTCGGACGCAAGATCGGGATCCTCAAGCGCGCCATCGGGCGCGGCGAGACCTACCAGGTCAACTACACCTATCGTCTTCGGGCCGCCTTCGAAGGCGATTCGCGGGGCCTTTTCAACGCCTTGATTCGGGCCCAGCGCTGTCGCTACGGCGGCTACCTCGAAGGACCCGGGTTCCAGGTCTGCTCGGCCTCCCCGGAGCTCTTCTTCGAGCGTGACGGGGACCGCATCACCACTCGGCCGATGAAGGGCACGGCGCCCCGTGGTCGCACCCTCGACGAGGATCTCGAGCGTCGTGGCTCCTTGGCCGACTCGCCGAAGGAGCGGGCCGAGAACGTCATGATCGTCGACATGATGCGCAACGATCTCGGCCGCATCGCCGAGCCCGGCAGCGTCGCCGTGTCGCGACTGTTCGACGTCGAGCGCTACCCGACGGTGTTGCAGATGACCTCGACGGTGCAGGCGCGCAGCTCGGTGGGCGTGGTCGAGCTGTTTCGAGCGCTCTTCCCGTGTGCCTCCATCACCGGCGCTCCGAAGGCCCGTACCAGCCAGATCATCGCTCGCCTCGAGGACGAGCCGCGGGGCGTCTACACCGGGGCCGTCGGCTTCATCGCGCCGGATCGTCGGGCGCGCTTCTCGGTGGCGATCCGGACGGCGGTGGTCCAGCCGGCCCGAAGTGAAGTGGTGTTCGGCGTCGGCGGCGGCATCGTGTGGGATTCACGGGCTGCGGCGGAGTACCGCGAGACCAAGGTCAAGGCCAAGGTGCTGAGCCGCGCCCTGCGCTATCCGGAGCCGACCTTCGAGCTCTTCGAGACGATGCGCTGGACTGCCACCGACGGCTGCTATCTGCTCGAGCGGCACCTCGAACGGCTGGCGCGCTCGGCCGAGTACTTCGACTTCGCCTGTGATCTGCCGCTGATCCGCTCGCTGCTGACCGCCTTCGAGGCCTCTGGACCGCGTCGCCTGCGCCTGCGCTTGAGCCGTCGCGGCAAGGTTCGGCTGGAGGTCGAGGCCATGCCCTCTGCAGCACCGGAGAAGGTCGTCTTGGCGCAGCGACCGGTGGATTCCCAGGACCCCTTTCTGTTCCACAAGACGACCCGCCGGCGGGTCTATGACGAAGCCCTGGCGGCAGTCCCTGAGGGCTGCGACGACGTCTTGTTGTGGAACGAACGCCGCGAGCTCACCGAGTCTTGCCGGGCCAATGTGGCGCTCGAGCGGGATGGTCGCTGGATCACGCCGCCGGTGACCTGCGGCCTGCTCGGCGGCACCCTGCGGGCCGAGTTGCTGGCGCGCGGCGAGCTGTTCGAGGGAGTGATCACGACGCAAGAGCTAGCGGCGGCGCCCCGGCTGCGCTTGTTGAGCGCGCTGCGCGGGCTACGGCAGATCGAGCTAGTGGGCGACTCGCCGCCCGGCGATTGACCGCAGGGGCCCGGCGCAAGTCAGCGGTCCGCAAGATCGCGCCCGGTCGGGAGTTCCAGAGGCGCCGGTGGGTGAAGCCGGTGGAAAGGAGTCCCGATGGTGCTGCGAGGATTGCTGGTGCTGGGGGCGATCTCTCTGCCGCTGGTAGCGCAGGGGTACGCCGAGGTGGGGGATCGCGAGGCAGTGACGAGGTCGGACGAGCTCCTGCTGGTCGACGAGCCGATGGTGCAGATCCCGGTGCGCGTGACCTATCCGTCGAAGGCGGCGACCGGCAAGCTGCCGGTGATCCTCTTCTCCCACGGCGCCGGCGGCTCGAAGGAGAACGAGAAGCCGATCGTGACGGCTTGGGCCGCGGCCGGCTACGTGGTCATCGAACCGGATCATGACGATCGCGACCAACTGCGGCGAGCCGCCTTGGAAGGAAGCCCGGGCGCCGAGGGTGCCACCGAGCCTGGACCGCGTCGCCGGGGTGGCCGCGGTGGGGCGGTTGCCAGTCCCCGGGCGGGATCCCGAAGCGGCGCCTTGGGAGCGGGCCAGAGCCGTCCTCGATCGCGGCGCGGCGGCAGCCGGGGCGGGGAGCTGCGACAGAGGATGCGGCAGATGTTGCAGGACCCGGAGACCTGGCGTCGGCGGGTCGCCGATCTGCAGGACATCTTGGATCACCTGGATCGGGTCGAGGCCCAGATCCCGGCCCTCGCCGGGCGCCTCGATCGCGAACGGATCGGGGTCGGCGGCCACTCCTTCGGTGCCTTCACCAGCCAGTTGATGGCGGGAGCTCGGTCCTTCGCCCTCGACGGCTCCGTCGCCGACCCGCGGCCGCGAGCCTTCGTTCTACTGTCCCCCCAGGGCCGCGGGCAGCAGGGGCTGGCGGATTCCTCCTGGGACGACTGTCGGCGACCGATGCTGGCGGTCAGCGGCAGTGAGGACGGCGGCTTCACCGGCCAGAGCGGAGAGGACAAGCTTGACCCCTATCGCTTCGGTCCCCCAGAGGACAAGCTCGGTTTGATGATCGACGGTGCCGCCCACGCCTCCTTCACCGGCCGCCTGACGCAGGACTCCGCGGCGCAGCGCCGGCAGCGCGACGTCGACGACGAGCGTCGTCTCTTCGAGTGGATCGTCTCGGCGACGGTGGCCTTCTGGGACGCCTACCTCAAGGAGGAGCCGAAGGCCCAGCGGTATCTGGCCTCGGACGCCCTCGCCGAGGCCAGCGGCGGACGGGCCGATCTGCGTCGCCGGGAGGTGGAGAACTCGACCGCAGGAGCTGCGTACCCTTCACCATGAGGCACGGGAGAAGGGCTCTGCTGTCGGCCGTCGCGATGGGCCTTCTGCTGCAGGTCTCGGCAAGCGCCGACGAAGGTCGAGCCGTGGCCGGTGAGCTGGTCGATGGTCTGGTCTGCGCCAGCGATGCCGAGCAAACCTATGCCGTCTACCTACCCACCGGCTATGTGGCGGATCGTCCGTGGCCGGTGATGGTGGTGCTCGACGCGCGCGGCCGGGGAGCCTCGACGGCGGAGCGCTTCCGCGCCGGAGCAGAGCGCTTCGGCTACATCGTGGCGAGCTCCAACGGCTCGCGCAGCGATGACGGTTGGGAGCCGATCGAAGCCGCCGTCGATGCGCTGCTCGACGATCTGCCGCGGCGCTTTGCGATCGATCCTCGTCGCTACTACGTGGCGGGATTCTCGGGAACCTCCCGTGGCGCCACGGCGGTGGCCTACGCGCTGCCGGGGCAGGTCGCCGGAGTTCTCGGGGCGAGCGGTGCCTTTCCCCGCAAGCTGCCGCCGGAGAGCGATCTCTCCTTCGTCCACTTCGGCACCGCCGGCAGCGAAGACTTCAACTACTGGGAGATGGAGCGTCTCGACGAGCGCCTGCGGGCCCTCGGCAAGGCCCACCGCTTCGAGCGTTTCGCCGGCGGGCACGACTGGCCGCCGGCGGCGATCGTCGAGGCAGCCTTCGGCTGGTTCGAGGTCCAGGCGATGCGGTCCGGCCTGCGTCCCCGGGACGATGCCTTGGTCGAGCAGCTCCGGCGGCAGGCCCTCGAGCAGGTGGCAGGGCTCGAGGCGCAGGGCGATCGGCTTGCCGCCTTCCGTCGCCTGCGTTCCCTGCACGAAGACCTCGCTGGCCTGGTGGATGCCGAAGGCGCCGATCAGACCGCGCTCGAGCGGCGCCTGATCGCTCTCGCCAAGCACCCGGAGGTGCGGGAAGGGCTCGCCGAGATGCAGCGAGTGGCCGCCTGGGAGGAAACTCGCCGGCGCGAGGTCGAGTCCCTGTTCGGCAATCTCGGGCGACCGGCGACGGCGGCCGAACGCACGCAACGCGAGCGCCAGATCCACCGGCTGCAGAAGGCCGCCGCAGATCGCCGCCGGCAACAGCGGGCCGACGCCGCCCGCCGAACCCTGGAGCTGATCTGGGTTCGAACCTCTTTCTACTATTACCGGGACTTCATTGCGCGCCAGAACTTCGGTGGCGCGGCGGCCAGTCTCTCCTTGGCCCTGGAGGTGAGACCGCAGGACGTTCGCACCCTCTACAACCTGGCCTGTGCGCTGGCGCGCCAGGGGCGCCGCGGTCCGGCCTTCGATGCCCTCGAGCGGGCGATCGCGGCGGGCTACCGAGACGCCGCCCACCTGGCTCGGGATCCGGACCTCGCCAGCCTGCGCGGCGAGGAGCGCTATCGGCGACTGCTAGGGCGCCTGTCGGCTCCGGACGAAGCCGTTTCTGCAAAACAAAAAAGTCCCCCTCCATGAGGGAGGGGGAAGGGGAAGGGAAACGGGCGGTACCGTCCGTCTCGGAGCCGCCCGTTCGGTGAGACTCGCTTCCGCCCCTAGCGGGTGCGGCGGATGGTGATGCGGGCCGACGGGTTGAGCCAGGTGAACTCCGAAGGCTCGAGGTCGCCGATGCCGGTGATGCCGTTGTTGATGTAGACGTAGCCCTCGGCGTCGGCGGTGTCGCGCACGCCGCCGGAGCCGCACGGCGGACCCGGGATGAAGGCGCACAGCTCGTTGTTGGCCTCGGTGCCGGCATCATAGGCGGGGACCGAGTAGACGCCGCGCATGCGACGCTCCGGGATCTCCACCGAGTTGAGGCCGAAGAAAGCGTCGTTGGTCTGAATCAGCATGCCGACGGCGCTGATGCGGTCATAGGGGAAACGGGCGTTGATCAGCACCGTGACGGTCTGGCCGGGGAGCACCGGGCCGCCAGCGACGGCGGTCTCGAAGACCTGCGGCAGCGTGTCGAGGACGCCGCGCAGGGGCGCCGGGTCACCATCCTCGGCGAGGATGCCGAGCTCCGGCAGGGCCGGCGAGCCGGACTGGAAGACGGCGACATCCCTGCTGTGGCTCACCACCAGCGGCGGGCTGAAGATCTGGCCCTTGGTGAGGTTGGTGATGGTGACGCGGAACTCGGTGTTGTTCTGCGCGAAGGCCGGCAGGCTGAACAGGGCGGCGATGACCGCGATGACGGCGATACGGGTCCAGGTATTGGCTTTCATGACTCTCCCCATCGGGTGTGTGTTGTGGTTGCTTCAAGTTGGCGGATCGAGAACCCGTCTCCCGCCTTCGAGAGCTACTCTGACGACCCCCATTCACGGGGCCTTCACGCAAATCTCACGCTTTGATCACGAATGCTCATATCGCGATGAAAAGCCCCGAACAGCGCCGGCAAGGCCATGCTCTGATCCTTCAGATTCGCCGGGTCCGGGTCGTTGCGGGAGAGCCCCTCGCTTTTCAGAGCAGCACCGGGATCGGAGCAAGAATCGGTGCCCGTAAATGGGCATCGCATCGGTCCGAGGTTGGAGAAAGGTCGCACGGCTTGTAAGAGTGCGCTGCACTCTTTCGGGGGGACCGTGAGCCCAGAGATACCGCGGCAAGACGAGGCGGCAGCTCTGTCGCCGCGACGGGAGAAGAGGCCCAAGAACCGCGTTTCTTGGGCCGGAGCGGGACGCGCAGTCAGGGGCGCGAAGCCCCTCTCGAAACAGATTGCTAGCAGCGCTGGAAGGGGGCGCGAAGCGGAATTTCTCAGCAGTCTGCTAGCAGGTCGTTGAAAAACTCCTCGGGGACCAGCACGAGACCCCGAGCCTCAAGGGCGAGGCGGCGCCCTGCGGGCGCCGAGGACGGGGGTGTGGGCGCGCGACATGCGCGCGCGGCCGAGGGGGGCGCCTTTAGCCCCCCTGAGACAACAGCAGGCGCTGAATAAGCCGCCACGCGGCTTTTTCAGCAGCCTGCTAGCTGGCGGCGGGGAGCTCGAAGCGGAAGGTCGACCCGCGGCCGGTCTGGCTCTCGACGCCGATCGGACCGCCATGGAGGTCGAGAATACGCTTCGCGATGGCGAGGCCGAGGCCGGTGCCGTCGCGCGAGCCGGTGCGGTTGTTGCTGCCGCGGTAGAACTGGTCGAAGATCTTCGGCAGGTCGTCCTGCGGAATGCCCTGGCCGGTGTCGGCGACGCGCACCGCGATGCGCCCCTCGCCTTCATCGAGGGCGACGTGGATCTTGCCGCCGGCGGGGGTGTAGCGCAGGGCGTTGTGGAGCAGGTTCTCGAGCACTCGCTCGATCAGCCGCAGGTCGCCGTCGACGAAGGGCAAGTCCCAGGGCAGCTCGGAGGTGATCTCGATCTGGCCCTTGGCGGCCTCGATCTGAACCTTCTGCACCACGTCCTGGACCAGCTCCGGCAGCGAGAAGGGTTCGCGCTCGAGGCGCGTCTCGCCGGCTTCCAGCCGCGACAGCTCGAAGAGCTCGTCGACCAGCCGTGCCAGACGCTCGCTCTGGTCGAGGGCGATCTGCAGATACTCGCGGCGCGCGCTGGCGCTCAGCGACGCCTCCTTGAGGAGCAGCGTCTCGAGATAGCCACGCATCGAGGCCAGCGGGGTGCGCAGATCATGGGAGACGCCGACCACCAGCTCGCGACGGGTACGGTCGGCGGTTTCGAGGTCCTTCATCTGGCGCGCGATCAGCTCCGCCATCTGGTGGAAGGTGCTGTCGAGGCGGTCGACCTCGTCGCCGCCGCTCTCGGTGAAGGCGGCCTTGGTCTTGAGCTCCTGATCGGCGAAGCGCCGCATGCGGCAGTCGAGGCGCCGCAGGCGCCGGGTGAGGAGGCGGAACACCAGCAGGCCGGCGGCGACGGTCGCCAGCAGGGCACCGAAGGCGCCCCACAGACCGAGGCGCAGGATGTAGCTGTCGCGCATCATGTCGGCCACCGAGTCGTAGCGCTGGCCGCCGAGGACGACGTAGAGGAAGCCCAGCCGGCTGCCCTGGTCGTCGAGCACCGGCGCGACCGAGAAGACCTTGCGGCGATCCATGCTGCGGGGATCGTCGCCGAGGATCGGCAGCGGCTCGTCGCCGGTCATCAGGGTCTGCACCGGCCGCAGGTCGACGCGCGGCTTGAGCACTTGCCCATGGGGGGCGTCGAAGGCCAGGATCTCGCCCTGGGGATCGAGCAGGTAGACCTCGATGCGGGGGTTGATCACCATCAGCATGTGGAAGATGTGCTTCAGGCCCGCTTCGCGCAACTGACCGTCTTCGACCAGCTCCGAGTCGGCGATCAGGTGGGCCGCCAGGTCGCGGTTGAGGCGCTGCGAGACCTCGTTGAGATAGAGGCTCACGGCGGTGGCGGAGGCAGCCGCACCGGCGGTGCCGGCGAGCACCAGGAGCACCAGAAAGACGGCGGCCAGCTTGCCGTAGAGGGTGCGGATCATGCGCCCCCCTCGGCCGGGTCGACGAAGCGGTAGCCGACGCCCCAGACGGTCTGCACGTAGTGGGGACGCGCCGGATCCTCTTCGATTTTCGACCGCAGGCGATTGATGTGCGAGTTGACGGTGTGCTCGTAACCGTCGTGGCCGTATCCCCAAACCTTGTCGAGGAGCTCGCCGCGGGTGTAGACCCGGCCCGGATGACGGGCGAAGTGCAGTAGCAGGTCGAACTCGCGGGCCGTCAGGTGGACGGCGCGGCTGTCGATGGTGACCCGCCGGCTGCTCGGCTCGATCACCAGGTCTTCGATCGCCAAGCGGTCGTCTTCCTCTTCGATGGCCGGCTGGCCGACGGCGTCGAGGCGGCGAAAGATCGCCTTGACCCGCGCGATCAGCTCGCGAATGCTGAACGGCTTGGTGAGGTAGTCGTCGGCCCCCATCTCGAGGCCCAGCACCCGATCGACCTCGCCGGAGCGGGCGGTGAGCATCAGGATGGGGGTGTAGGCGCCGCCGGCGGAGCGCACCCGGCGGCAGATCTCGAGACCGTCGACGCCGGGAAGCATCAGGTCGAGGATCATCAGGTCGTGCTCGGCCTTGAGGGCTTCCGCCAAGCCGGTCGTGCCGTCGGCGGCGAGGGTGACCTCGCAGCCGAGATCCTTCAGGTGGAGCTCGGCGAGGCGGGCTATTTCGGGCTCGTCTTCGATGACGAGAATGCGTTTGTCCATCATGGTCGAAAAACTCCCTTCGACCACGAGTCTAGCGGCCGACTCTCACGAAACGATCACGGGCGGTACCGTCAACTCTCACGAAACGGTCCAGAAATCGCCTCCGATCGCGCCCCTCGGTCGGAGCGTGGCGCAGGCCCCGGGAGGGCCCGCTCGAGACCCTGCAGCAGGGCCCTCAGCGACGCTTGGCGCTGATCTTGACCACCTCCGGGGTCCAGGTCTTGCCGCCGTCCGTGGACCAGTCCATCTTCCACCGGAAGGTGTCCTTCTTCATGTCGTAGAAGGTCACCCGCATGTCGCCCTCCTGGCCGCTCGGCGTGGTGCTCTTGCCGGTCATGATGAATTGACCGTCTTCGAAGCGAGACGGGTAGGTCTTCCACTCGAGACCGTTGGTCGGCAGCCAGCGCGCCTCGAAGGTCTTGGATTCGGGGTTGTAGTGGCGGATGTTGATTCCGGCCATCGGGCTGCCGTCCGGCAGGGTGGCACGCCATTCGTCCATCAAGGCATGGCCATCGAGGATGTACCAGAACTTCCAGGTGGCCTTTCTGGGCGCGTAGCTGCCATCCTGCTGGAGCTGCTCGAGGGTACAGTCCCAGTCGCCGACCAGGGGTGCGAACTGGCCCATCGGGGCGGGTGCCCGTGGGTACTCCTCGGCGAAATCGCCGGCCCAGGCGGTGCCGGTGACGAGACTCAGGGCGAGGGCGGCGGCCCCCAGGGTCTTCCACTTCATGATCGCCTCCTTTCGGATTCGTTGCTCTCCTGTACGCTGGTGGCGGCCGAAGGGTTGGAAAAGAGCGGAGGAGAAATGGACCAGCGGCGCGAGATCACGGACGGTCTGCAGGAAGTGATGGCGGGCGAGCCCTGGTACGGGCCGTCCCTCGAAACGCTGCTCGCCAGCCTCGACGCCGACACCGCCTGGTGCTCGCCGGCGATGGGTCGGCACCGCATCGTCGACCTGGTGCTCCACCTCGATGCCTGGCAGCGGCTGGTGCTGGCGCGCTTGGACAGCCCACGCCACCTCGAGATGGCTCCGGAGGTCAACTGGCCGGAGGCCGGAGAAGCGTCAGAGGAGATCTGGCAACGGTACCGCCGACGTCTCGAGGAGGGCCACCTCCGGCTGCTGACGAGAATCTCGTCGCTCTCACCGGAGGAGCAAGCGGCCACCGTTCCGGGATTGCCCTGGTCGGTCCACGAGATGCTCCGCGGCCTGATTCAGCACCACGTCTACCACGCCGGCCAGATCGCCCAGCTCGCCTCGCGGCCGAGGGACTGAGGCGGCCGAGCCTGGTCCGCCGAGCCCGGCCCGCGGAGCGGTGCATCGGCCCGAGCCCGGCGTTCTGTGGAAAATCTCCTCAGAGGGTGCGCATGATGAACTGAGCTCCAAAGAAGATGGCGATCACTTCGAAGGCCAGGGCGCAGGTCTTCCAGCTAGCGGTGAACCCCCGTGTGCCGGGTGGGCGGTCCTTGCCCATGCCGAGGAGCTCGCCTGGGCCCTTTGGGAAGTGAGGGTCTTCGGAGCCTCGCCGGACGGCACGGGCATGCATCAAGGCAGCGCCGATCGCTCCGAGGGCGTTGAGCAATGCTCCCGCGAGGGAAAAAAGAGGGCTGGAGATCAGAGGTGTGCTCATGGTGGTTTCTCGCAAGCTCGATCGAGGTTCCCCTTGTACTGCAGCAACCCGTTGCTGGGGAACGACTTTCTTGCACGAGCTTCGATTTCTAGCGAGATTGATTCTAGCTCCGGTCAGCAATCACTCCAACTCTTCAACGTCTGTCGAGAGTTGGCTGTGAGGGGTGGGGCAGGTCAGACCAGCCCTCCATGAAACAGCCAGCCTGCCTCAAGGCGGGCTCAAGAGATCGATTTCCTTGAGCTTCTCGAGCTCGATGCTCAGGCGGTCGGCTTCTCGGCGGTGTTCATCGAGGCGCCCGCGCAGGCTGCTGAGACGGCCTTCGAGCTGTTCGACGGTGTCGTCGAGGCGCTGGTTTTTCTCGAGCTCTTCGCTCAGCCTGGCCTCGTGCTCGGCGAGCTCTACCAGGAGATCCTGGATCTCGGCGTGGAGGCGGTGGATGCGGTCGCGGCGCTCGAACAGGCTGCGACGCAGGCGCTCGATGCGCTTGCGCCCGGCGAGGAGCTGACGCGCCTGCCGGCCGTAGGGCGAGTCGGAGACGGCGGCGAGCTCTTCGAGGAGGGCGAGGCTTTTCTCGGGAGCGTAGCGGGGCCCGGCGGGGAGCTCGTAGATCAGGGCCAGCCGGAAGGCGGCGCGCTCGCGGGCGATGCCGTCCGTCGTGTCTACCAAGATGGCCTCGTAGGCGGCCGCGGCGGCGCCGAGGCGGCCGTCGTCGAAGAGCTGGTCCGGAGTTGGCGGCAGACTGCAGGCGGCCGACAGCAGGAGGAGGGCCGTGGCCAGGATTCCGGGCCTCATGCGAACCGCCCTCCGGCGGCCGGGCGCAAAGTCGTGACGGAAGCCTCTTCGCGCACCGGGTGGAGGAGGACGTGGAAGACGCTGCCGCCGTCGGTGCCGTCGGCGACCCAGATCGCTCCGCGGTGGGCTTCCACCACCTCGCGGCAGATGGCGAGGCCGAGACCAACGCCGGTTCCCGAGCCGGAGCGCCGGTTGGCCTGGTGGAACTTTTCGAAGATCTTCTCTTTCTGGTGATCGCCGACCCCTGGCCCCTGGTCGATCACCCGCACCAGGATCATGGTGTCGTCGGAGGGCCAGCCGTGGCTGCGGGTCCAGCCTGCGGGTAGTCCGGTCGGGGCCTCGGCGACGAGGTCGGCGTGGACCTCGACGCGGCTGCCGCGGGCGGAGAACTTGAGGGCATTTTCGAGCAGGTTCTCGAACACCTGGTAGAGGCGATCGCCATCGCAGCGGGCGACCAGCGTCGGCTCTGCGACCTGCAGCCGGAGCTCGATTTCGCGCTCGCGGGCCTGGGCGTCGAACTGGTCGATGGCGAGGCGCAGCAGGTCGGTGAGGTCGCGCGGCTTGAGGTCGTACTGCACGGCGCCGGTCTCGAGGGTCGAGAGATCGAGCAGCTTGACGATCATGCCGGACAGGCGGCGGCCGCTCTGCAGGTTGAGCTCGACCAGGCGCCGCTGGCGCTCGGAGAGGGGACCGGGCAGGCCGTCGAGGAGTAGTTGATTGGTCTCCTGCATCGCCACCAGGGGTGTCTTGAGCTCGTGGGAGACCCGCGACAGGAACTCCTTCTTGAGCTGGTCGAGCTCGCTGAGGGTTTCCACCATGCGGTTGAAGTCCGCCGCCAGCACCGAGAACTCGTCGTCTTCGCCCGGCGTCAGGCGCACCGAGAGTTTGCCGCCGCGCACCGCCCGGGTGCCCTCCGTGAGGCGCTTCAGGGGCTCGTTGATGGAGCGCACCGTGAGCAGCAGAACCAGAATCGAGAGGGCGAAGGCGATGCCCAGGACGGTCCACGACAGACGCTCCGCCCGCACGCTCTCCAGCAGGAAGGCGCGCGACTCTTCGTTGATGGCATATTGGGTCGCATCGCGCACCGCGATGGCCTTGTTCTTGATCTCGTCGAGCTCCTCGAGGAGCGGCTTGACGGCTTCCGCCTGCGCTTCCGGCTCGAGGCTCAAGAGGCCTTCCGGCTGGCCGAGCTCGCCGGCGAGGGGAAACTCCGCCCACAGGCGACGGAAGCGCTCGACCTCTTCCTTCACTTCCGTCGACGGCAGCACCAGGTCGCCGAGGCCGGCGAGATCGCTCTCGAAGCTTTCGGCGGTGGCCTTGATCTTCTCCGCATAGCGCGGGTCTTTGACCACCGGCAGCTTCCTGAGGAACTCCTCGATTTGCTCGAGCAGCCGCGAGCCCTCGACCGACACGATGGCGACCCGGAAGTAGTCCGAAGACACCCGGTCGGTGGCGCCGGCGACCTGGCGCGCGAAGGACACCTGGTAAACCAGGGCGGCACCGAGCAGCAGCACCACCAGCCCGGAGCCGGTGGCGACCTTGCTCGCCACCCTCATGGGCGACGTTCCCCGAAGGCGCGCAGCTTGTTGCGAATGGTCTTGACGTCGACCCCCAGCCGGCGCGCCGTCTCGGCCTTGTTGTTGCCGCAGCGCTTGAGGGTCTCGGTGATCAGGATCTCCTCCGCTTCGGCGAAGGTCACCTCCCGCGGCAGCACGATCTCCTCGCCGCGGTCGGCGGAGGGATCTTGGATGTGGGGCGGCAGGTGGTGGGGCTCGATCAGGCCTTCGCGGGCCAGGATGACGGCTCGCTCGACGACGTTGCGCAGCTCGCGGACGTTGCCCGGCCAGCTATAGCCGTCGAGCAGCTCGCCGGCGGTTTCGTCGAAGCCACCGACGTCGATGCGGTACTTGGCGTTGAGGCGCTGCACGAAGCTGTGGGCGAGCAGGGGAATGTCTTCCCGCCGCTGGCGCAGCGGTGGCGGGCAAAGGGTGAAGACGTTGAGGCGGTAGTAGAGGTCCTGGCGCAGCAGGCCGTCGCGCACCGCCTGCTCCGGCTCGCGGTTGGTGGCGGCGAGCAGGCGGACGTCGAAGGCGAACTCGCGGCTCGCCGCCAGCCGGCGCACTCGACCGTCCTCGAGGACTCGCAGGAGCTTGGGCTGGAGGTTGATCGGCATCTCGGCGATCTCGTCGAGGAACAGGGTTCCCTGATGGGCCATCTCGAAACAGCCGGGCCGCGCCGCGATGGCGCCGGTGAAGGCGCCCTTTTCGTGGCCGAAGAGCTCGCTTTCGGTGAGCCCCTCCGGGATGGCGGCACTGTTGAGGGCCACGAACGGCCCTTGCCGGCGAGGACTGAGATCGTGCAAGGTGCGGGCCACCAGCTCCTTGCCGGTGCCGCTCTCGCCGGTGATGATCGCCGACGCGTCGCTGGCGGCGAGCACCTTGATGAGCTCGAAGAGATCTTTCATCGCCTTGCTGACGCCGATCATGGCGCCCAGGCCGGTCGCTCCCTCGAGGCGGCGGGCGACGTTGTCGACGCTGCGCCGGCCGGCGACGTCGGACTCCGCCGCCGCCAGAGTCGAGCGCAGCTTGCGGTAGTCCAGGGGCTTGGTGAGGAAGTCGCGGGCGCCGAGCTTCATCGCTTCGACGGCGACGTCGACGGTGCCGTAGGCGGTGATCAGGATCACCGGCCGGTGGCGGTTGCCGGCCTTCAGAGACTCGAGCAGCTCGATGCCGGTGAGGTCCGGCAGCACGACATCGGAGATCACCACCGCCGGGTCGAGGCGCTCCGCCAGGCGGCGGGCTTCGTCGCCGTCCTCGGCCAGGGAGACGTCGAAGCCCCACTCGCCGAGGCGCATCTCGAGCACTTCGCGCATCGCCGCGTCGTCGTCCACCACCAACACTTTGGTTCCGTCGTCTCGAGCCATCGATCAGCCGTCCTCTCGTGGATCCCGAACCGGCCTTCGCCGAATAGGCGCCCATTGTAATGGCCCTATTTCCGCCGCGGCGCCACCCTCGGCCGGTCCCTGGCCGGCGGCGAACCGGGAATCGGGGAATCTTTCCCCGCCACCGAAGGCCCGCCGGAGGTGGTGTCGTCGCCAGGGCGGATCGATGCTTTTCCCTTTGGCTATGGGCCTTCTCGAGGATTCCCGGATGGGTGGCACGGCCATTGCTATTTGAGGGAGTGTCCGCCCAACGCTTCGAACGAAACGGCCGGTGGACGAGCATGAACCGACTGCCAAGGAGGTACACCATGCGGAATAGGACTCTTTCGATGTTGATGACCTGCGGCCTCGCCCTCGCCACCGTGCTGGTGGTACCGGCCGTGACCGCCGAAGACGGCGAAACGCCGAAGACTGATGAAGCCACTTGCAAGGCTTCCTTCGAGCCGGGAGCCGTCGAGACCAAGGGTGAAGATGTCGCGATCGCCGTCGCGCTGTCGGAGCCGGTCGGTGCCGTCGAGGAGATCGAGATCGATCCCGAGAGCGGCCTGACGATCTCGGCGATGGACGCCGAGGATGGCTTGACCCTGCGCCTGGAGGCCGACACCACGGCCGCCAAGTCGGGCACCTGGTCGGTCTGGGTCATCGGAGAGACGGGGACCTGCGCTGGTCAACTGACCATCGCCGGCACCGGCCTCGCATCGCTATAAAATACGGCTCTCGCGGTGAAGCGCTGCGGTTCGCACTGTCCAGCTGTTCGGCCAAGTCTGCTTCACAGAGCGAGGTGAGTCACCCGAGAGCCTTCATTTCCCTCCTCCCTCCCTCGGCCCCCTCTCCGTCTCGCTTGCGAGGCGGGGAGGGGGCTCCTTCCTTCAGGGGGTCTGTTCCAGACCCCCTCGAGCCAACGCACATGTCGTTGGCTCTCACCCCCAAGAACGAGCCTTCGGCTCGCTCGCCCTCCTCTCGGAGGGCTCGGTCGATTTTTGACCGCTTTCGCTCCGCTGAGCTCTGTCGTATGTTGATCTTTGGGGTCTGTTCCAGACCCCCTCGAGCCAACGCACATGTCGTTGGCTCTCACCCCCAAGAACGAGCCTTCGGCTCGCTCGCCCTCCTCTCGGAGGGCTCGGTCGATTTTTGACCGCTTTCGCTCC